>JAAYMJ010000385.1 GCA_012521455.1 Clostridiaceae bacterium | reverse complement strand
GTAATTACCCACAGCCCAGGGCATATGCTAATATGCGATATAAAAAACGAAGATTACCTGAAAATCCCAGCAAACCACCTGACATCCTCATTTTCAATTAAAGATACAAGCCTTAAGAATATGTAGTAAAATATCGCGCTGACAGCGATTTTAACTGCAAGTGAAAAAGCGCTAAAATCATATGCGTAAAAAATCAGATTGGTTGCGCAAAAGGACGCGCCTACGCATAGCAGGGAATTTAAAATGTCATAAAAATTCAATTTTATAACTGCCCTTTTAGAAAGCCTTCTTACCCTTAAATAAAAGTTTAGCGCCCTCGTAAAATAAAGGATAAACACATACCCCCAAAGGGCAAAGGGGGGAAGGAGGGTCAAAGTTAAAAGCACGCCTACAATGGATTCGGTAATATTGCAAAACATAATATGAATTTCCTCCCCGATTCCTTTTAATATACCGTCGGTAATGCTGTCAAGGTAAAAAACGGGGATTAGGGGGGCAAGCATTTTCATAAACTTTGCGATAGTGAAATTTTTATATAAGGCGTAGGAAAGCTCAGGTGAGTAAAAGAAAAACACACTCATTATAAAAATTGAAAACAAAAGCCCCATTTTCATAATGCGGTTTATGATGTAATTTATCCTGTTTTTGAAGTTTTGCGCGTTGCTTGAAGCAAGTTCGGGGATTAAAAGTTCGCTTACCGCGTTTAGGAAAAATGACGGGAACAAAAACACAGGCATTACCATGCCTTGTATAATACCGAAGTTTGAAAGCGCTTCCTCGCTTGAGGAACCGCTTTTTTTAAACCCTATGGGGATTAATATATTGTTTAAGCTCCTGATACCGCTTGAGATATAGGAAGTAAAGGCCACAGGCAAGGCAATTTTGAACATGGGCTTTAATAAGCCCTTATGGTTGTACGAATAATTTTTCCTTCTTTCCATGATGTATAATAGATACAAAAGCAAAAAGGAAGCAGCCCTTGCGGCGATATTTCCGATAATTATGGCGGCGCAGCCATATTCAAGCCCCATTGGCGCCATTTTTTTAAGGCATAATATTGTAACAGGTATATCCACCATTTCTTCAAAAATGCTTACCACACTAAGCCGCACAATCTTTTGAAGCCCCGTAAAAAAGCCCGCCAAAACATTCCCAGCGGCTATAAAGGGAAGGCATAAGGGGATTAAGCGGAGAGCAAGGATAGTGCGCTCATCCATAAGCCAGTTTCTGCCGATAAAATCCGCGTTATAATATAACAAAACACCGGTTAAGGTGCTGAAAAAAAGGCTGTAAATAAGGCAGTTTCTCACAATTTGGTAAATTGCGGCTTTGTTTGTGGCGTTATACTCCGCCGAAAGCCTCGTTGCGGCAAGCCTGATTCCCGAAATGGAAAAAGTGATGGAAAGGCCGTAAATACTCATAAGCAAAGTTAAAACACCCATGCCGCTTGGCCCTAGCAAATTTGATATATAAACATTTACCCCTATTCCTACACTTCTTAAAACCAGGGAGGTTGCTGAAAGTATCATGGTATTTATAAAGAGTGCCTTAACTTTTTTCATTAACTTACGCATCCCTTTCAGATTTTTAGCCAATCTAAAGCTAATTAACTATATGAGACATACATATGCATTAATTACATAAATAAAAAGAAAGCGGCATGGAG
>JAAYMJ010000384.1 GCA_012521455.1 Clostridiaceae bacterium | reverse complement strand
TCCTGAAATAAATACAAAACTTTTTTATCGCTATTGATGTTTTTCCGCGCATATTTACTTGCGGTTGTAACCTCAATCCGTGAATCCCCGGTGTTTTTATAAAAATCAATAGCATTGTTATAATTGTCATAAATTTTAGGATGGTCAGGCAGGGTTAGTAATTCAATAATGCTTTTATCAGTAACCGGGCCTGGTTTGTCTTTAGCTAAACTTGTTCTAACAATAATAAAAATTATTAGAAAAAATAATAATAAAGTTAACACAGCAGTGATAATGTTTATGACAGACGCTTGACTTAATCGTCTTACTTTCATGTTTTTTGTTTTATAACGGACTACATTACAAAGCGCGGTTTCTTCCTCGCTAATGCCGCTTTTTAGGGCTTTTTGGGTTTCTAAAAGATTGGTCCCTTCTTTATAGGCCTGTATGCTGTAGTTTATAAATGTCAATATGTAAGTTAAAATTTCCTTGTCCGCGCCGACATTCCTTGAAGAATAGCTGGATGTAATTAAGAAACTTGATTTATTGATTATTTTTACAGCGGATATTTTATCTATGGAATAATCAAAGCTGTCTTCTGTACCTATAAAAACAACACGTTTATTAGTTATAATGATATCACCATTGTATATGTTCTTTACATTTTGTGTCACAGGTTTTTCATAATATCTTCCGGTGTGAAAGACAGCCCCTCTTTTTGTTTGGACACTTCTGCCGTAGGTTTTTCCTGTAAAACCGGTTACTTTTGTTGTGTTTGTAAACGTATATGCCGGCGCTGCATATAAAATGAATTCATCTGGTTGGGTGATAAAACTAGGGTAGTTAATTTGCGGGAAGCCAAAGCCTAATTTGAATGGAATGATGTCAGCGTAAGGGTTGAGCTTGTTGGCAAGCGCAATTTTTTTATAGTCTTTCTTTGTCAATTCAAGTTTCATTAAAACCTTCCTCCTTATTAAGTGTTAAAGCTTGGGCATGGCTTTAGCGCTCTGTAATTAATTTATTTATAAAACTAATTACTTCATCCGAGGAAAAGTAGTCTTCGTGGGATATATTGCTAAATATTTTTAATTCCGCTTTTTTAAAGCTGCGGGAGAGTTTTTCTTGCAAAGATGAGCTTAAAACTTTGTCAGCAGAAGAACCAATGATAAATGCAGGGCAGTCCACATTTTTTGCGTATCCTGCGGCTTGAATATTGTTTGAAATAAACACCTTAAGCGGCCCGCGGAATATGGGGATTATTTTATTATATAAATCGGAAATATCCCTGTATCCTGAAACGATAATTAAAGCGCGGCATTTTCTGGCACTTGCAAGGTATGTTGCTATTCCTGCTCCATAGCTATGGCCCATTATTATTATGTCACTTTCAGGATAGTTCTTTTTTGCCCAGTCATATAAATTTTCCGCCGACTGCTTCATGGTTTTTAAATTCATTTTGCCGCGGCTTTCCTGTGTCCCGTAGTAATCCACACAAATAAATGGTAAGTTAAATTTGGTTGCATATTTTCCCACGGAATTGTACGCAATATAATTTGAGCCGCCGAAAAAAAGTATAACTTTGCCGCAATTTTTTAAATTGAGGTTACTGCCATAGCCGGTTAACGTTTCGCTAAACTGGATAAATTGAGGCTCGCAAGATATATCCTGCATTTTTTTGGCGTTTTTGTAAAAGGAATAGCTTATATGTTGCAGGATAAAATTGCAAAAAAACCCTGCAATTAAAAGCCACATTGTGATTTTTAGTAAAATCCTTAAAACATCCATTTTTTTCCCCGTTTTTTTAAAACCAGATATTTCCTTAATTATAACATAAATCGGGCAAAACTCAATTATAAAATTTGCGGGCTTGAAATTTATGTTGTGTTTTAATTTTCATATATTTTTTTATAGCGGTAAGACAATTATTTTTGCAAGCTAGAACATGGCAGGGGTTTTATACTACTGTGTTTGTTAGTGTTTATAGCGCTATTTTTACCATAAAGATTTTGTGAGTTTGCAAAAAAAAGGGTTTCCGGCTTGATTTCCAGAAACCCTTTTTTTAATATTTGTCCATCCCTTGGTATCAGGTCGGTAATTAGCACCTTCATAATTTTCCTCTATTACATTGTAAACCTCAAATGTTGCTTCTGCCTTTTGATTTCATGGCTTTTGTATAATTAAACTAACCGCCGCGGCCTTATACGGACATTGCTAGATATACCCATCCGCCGGATTTCCAGGCCTCAGCAAAACCGAAATACATAAAAGCTTTCGCGCTTTCGCTGTTTTCCGGCTGCGGGGAAATAAGGGTTGAAACATTAAGCATCCTGCATTGTTTTTTCATTTCTTCGAGTAATTTCCCCATAATTTCATCTTCTGCCCCTCCTGTCAGGGTATAATTGTTATCAAACAATACTCCAAGAGGAATCCAAAACGGTTTTATCATTGGCAATGACATAACCACCCTGCCGTCAACTTGTGCAACAAGCTCAATGCCCTCGCCCTTTTTCAGCCTTTCTATT
Organism: Clostridiaceae bacterium; assembly: GCA_012521455.1. Classification (GTDB taxonomy): domain Bacteria; phylum Bacillota; class Clostridia; order UMGS1883; family JAAYMJ01; genus JAAYMJ01. Next base: position 1,197 of record JAAYMJ010000384.1, on the reverse strand, counting down.
GCGGGTAGCACTTTTTCCTCCGTTATCTGCCTGGGGGTCATTGCAGTGTATACATTTTCCCAAAGGTCTTGGACATCATCTTTGCAAACAGGCCTAATTACAATTTTCGCCTTTTCCATTTTTATCATTCCTTTCCCATACTTTTTTTGCGCATGTTGTGCGCACTGTATAGGAGTACAGCCATAAATTTCTAAAAAAGCCCTTGTAAAACCCGCGTGTGTGTCAAAACCATATTTCATGGCAGTTTCACAGATATTTGCCCCTTGTTTTATTTCATCAGCCGCTTTAAAAATACGCTTTTCCCGGACATATTCCATTACGGTTTTACCTGTCACTTCTTTGAACTTGCGGGAAAAATGGTATGATGAGTATCCCACAAACCCCGCTATGTCATCTAAAGATAGTTCATCTTTTAAATGCTCGTCAATAAATTTACAGGCTTTTATTATGGCTTGTTCCATTTGCTCATCCTTTCATGGGAATTTACCGTACGGTAATTATATAATACTAGAAAAGATATAATTTGTCTTTTCCTAAATTGCTGTATTGTTGGCCAATGCCCTTGCAGCCGATTGCCCGTCAGCCACCCAGCCGCAGCCTGCAAATTATCAATCCCGTTATCCTCCGTATTTTAAATAATTTCGATAGCATTTTTTTATTTACCATACAATTCGCCGTTCATTTGTCCTGAAGTGTAAAAATTCGCGCGAAGATTTATGGCTTTTTTTAGTTACAAATCAATTGCTTCAAACCTAATTATTGATTTTTTCAATGCTAAAAATGTGAATTAAACATAAAGTGCCGAATGTAAGCGGACTTTTGCTTTATACCAAAACTGATGAGGATAGTGTTCCCGACTGCGATTTTAATTTAAGCGGTAACCGCATCAGCGTAAAAACTTTGGACTTAGATACTGACTTTTTCAATACAAAAAGACAGTTGGATGAAATAGTAGAGAAGATGTTGTTGTAAACATATATAAAATAAGGGTTTCCTGAACTTTTTCCTTAAGGCAATGACGTGAAACCCTGTTTTTTGGCATTTAAGATTTCTAATTACACCTCTTGGTATTATAAAATTTTGAAAAGCCTTTATTTAAACTATTCTGACTACCCAACACAATTTAAAATGAACATTATCTAATATGTTAACTCAACCCCATCAATCTTGGGGGATTAAATATGAGTTTTCGACATG
>JAAYMJ010000383.1 GCA_012521455.1 Clostridiaceae bacterium | reverse complement strand
GGCCTGGTATATAAGCCTTCCGTTTAGCATTATATCAATGCTTTCGGAGGGGGTGTTGACTTTTACCATGCCGCAAATTTCATTCCAGTAAGATTTGACATCTTCAAGGGCCTTTTTAACATTTTCAATGTCTTTGTATTTTTCAATTAATTCCCCATAACCTTCGCCTAACATAAACACAAGCTCATCTCCGCCAAAGGCTTCAAGGCTTACGTCGCAGCTTACCGCCATGATGGAGGTGTCTTGGGCTTTTTGGGTTAATTCATCTTCTTTAAAGGCGCTGCAGTCTAAAAATACGGAGTTGTCATAGGTGTGGCTGAAGCTTTTGTTGGAAGAAATATAAATGGGAAGGCTGCTTTCGGGGTTATAACCGTTAATTAAACCTATGCCGCCTTTAATTTCAACAGGCGATAACATATTTAAGGTTTTGGTTCTGGTTACGCCCACTACAGGCTTAATATAAAAGGTAATCTTTAGGTTTCTGGGCTTATCGGTAGTGTTTTGTAATTTTATATGGTATAGCTTAACTGGCTCATCTTTTGGCACAAAAAGGGTCATTTCGTGGATAATGTCCCGGGTGTGCCGTTTGTATGTGGTATATCCAAATCCGTGGTGGATATAGTACTTTCCCTTTTCACGGATATATGACGGGTTAATCTGCCATACATCAAAGTTTTCCCTGATAAACACACATTCCGAAGGTTTGTCGCATATGGGGTCGTTTGTCCATTTAGTGAGTTTGTTTTCACGGCTGTTTTTACTCCAGGTATAGCCTCCCCCTGATTCAGTGGCGATAAAACCGAAGTTTTCGTTTGCCACAATATTGCTCCACGGCAAGGGGGTTAGGTTTCCGTCGGTTAGTTTTATGACATATTCGTTATTTACCGTGTCAAAACCGCCGTATCCGTTGTCGAATTTAAGTTGGGGAAGCGACAAGTCCTTGTCTTTTGACTCTTGGCTGAAATCTTTATTTATTCGGGTTACCTTGATTAAATCGTTGTCTATTTTTGGCAATCCGTCTTCCCCGTTGAAATTAAGCCTTGAAACGGAAAAGATGAGGGTTCTGTCCTCAGCGGACAAATCTTTTCCGCTTTTTACAAAAATCCTTCCGAAAATGTCCGACTTTCTTGCCATTTCCTTTGCCATATCGCAAAGGGGCTGGATATAGCTGGTGTGGTCGTCGCAAATTACTACAAGGTCGCATTTTACGCCTTTTACGTTTAAGAATGAAAGCGCTTTAATGAGCATTTTTAAAGAAGCGTCCTGGCTGGTGTCGGAAAGCCGCAAGGTAATGATGGGAAAATCCCCTGAAATTCCTAGTTTCCAAAGTTCTTCAAGGCTTTTTCTGTTGGATTTTGCCGCCTCTTTTTGGGTTTTGTCGGTAATCCCCATGTAGGTTATAAATGGAAGGATGTTGTAGGCAAGCTCTATTTCGTCAATTTTTGCGTTGACATAGCTTTCTTCAATCCTTGCCCTTCCCCATGACGCTTCAAAGGCGGACTCGATGAATTCTATGCTTTGGTATTTATTCTTTAGCATTACCGCTTCTTCCATTGATTCGGCGATGGCATTTATAATATAGACATCCTTTGATTCGCCTTGCTTTAAGTTAACCCTGGTCCTAAGCGACAAAACAGGGTCTAGCACCACTCCCGCGCTTTGGCTTAAGCTTTTTCCCTGAACAAGGGCAACGGGGTTTGTTATATCCCTTCCTCTTCCTATGAATTTTGCCCTGTCGGTTTCACATTCAAAGGTGCCGTCTGAAATTATAGACGAAATCCCATAGTATTCCTTTTCCCCTTCAATCCTTGGGCGGCGGTATGCCAAAACCGCGTTGTCATCGATTTTTTGGGTTTTTACAAACAAGTTGGAAAAGGCTTTGTGTGAAAGGTCGTCCTCAAGCCTTGTTAAGGTTACTTCGCCATAGGTTGTAATTTCCACTGTTTTGTTTTCCCCTGACAAGTTTGCAAGGCGGATTTTCCTGATTTCAACGTTTTCACCTGAGGCGACACAAATTTCAACTTTTGTTTCTATCCCGTTTTCCTGATGGATAAACTCAGCCTTGTGAGGCGAAAAAATTGACTTTGTGCCCTCTTTCGCGAAATGGTGCCAGCAACCTGTGTTAATATCCCTTATGAAGATTTTTTGTCCATAGGAGTCGTCAAAAAGGGGTGAGAAGCGGTAAAGGTAAATGTCTTTATATTTTATATACCCTTCCCCACTGTTGGTAATAAGGCTTGTGAAGTTGCCGTTTGAAAGGCAGTGAACGTATAAATTGTGCCCGTCGCAAATTTGGGTGCGGATAAATTCGCTTTCATTTCTTGTAATTTTCTTAAGCGGGGTGATTTTTTCCTTGTCGGATTTTGTGAATACCACCTTTGTTGGTATCCTTTCATGCAAAAGGGGTTCCACGCTTTTAATTTCAGGGATGTTGTGGAAGCGCTTTTGGAAAATGTTTTGGTAAATCACGTTTGTCAAAGACAAAAGGGACATTCCCTGATGGTGTACCATATAGCTTCTTACAATCCCCTTTTTCTCCCCTTTTGGTATTCTTTCAGGGGTGTAATCCACAGCCTCGTAAAACCCGTACTGTCCCACAAGGCCGTCCCGTTTTAAGCGAAGGATATTTTTAAAGGCCGCTTTTGTGTCCACCATAAGCGCCATTACGGAAGCGTAAGGCGCAACTACCATATCCTCGGAAAGGCCCCTCTTTAGCCCTAAATTTGGCACGCCAAAGGCCTTGTACTGGTAGTTTAAATCCTGGTCAAAGGCATAAAAGCCCGACTCACTGGTGCCCCACGGGACTTTCCTTTTGGCGCCGTATTTCTTTTGCTCCCTTACCGCGAAAAAGCAGCTTTCGTCAAGGAGGGAGTTTTTGTAGTTTTTAATTATTAAAAGGGGCATTAAATACTCAAAAATGGTGCCTGTCCACGAAACAAGCCCTCGGTAGCCGTCGGACTGGGTAAGGCTTCTTCCCAATCTAAACCAGTGCTTTATGGGGACTAAGTCTTTTGCGATTGCAATAAGGCTTGTCTGGCGCGCCTCGCTTGCAAGGAGGTCGTAATAAGACTTTGTAAGTTTTCCCTCGTCAATATTGTAGCCTATTGAAAACAGCTTTTTCTTTTCGTCGTACAAGGGCCTAAAGTCCATGCCTTCTATTAATTTGTCTATTTTTTCAATTAATTCAGGCACATTTACTTTGGGTCTTTCCTTATAGCCCTCAAAATCGTAATTTGAAATCAGGTCATCCCATTCCTCTTTTGTGATTTTTCCTTTTTCAATTATTTTAATAAGTTTTTCAGGGATTTCCATTTTGTTTTCTTTGAGCATGGTTTTTAAGCCCACTGCCATGTTGATGTCAACTTCGTCTTTTTTTACATACTCCAATATTGCCTCTTTTGTAACCATTAAATAGCCAATAAGGTTTCCGCTGTCAACGGTGGACGCGTATCTGGGGTAAAGCGGGGTGAGGGTTTTGGTGTCGTACCAGTTGTATAGATGTCCGTTCCATTTTTCCAAAGCGCATACCACATTTATGGTTTGGTTTATCCGGTAGAGCATGTTATTGGTGTCAATAAACCCAAAATCCCTCGCGCATACAAAGGAAGCAATTCCAAGCCCG
>JAAYMJ010000382.1 GCA_012521455.1 Clostridiaceae bacterium | reverse complement strand
TTTTAAATTGATTAAATCCTCGGCTAAATAAATGTAATCGCTAGAATACCTTATTTCACGGTATGAAAACTTGCCGGGGAAAAGTTCTTCCACCATTTTTTTGGTTGAGTCCAAAAGTGGTTTTATCACAAGCTTTTTGCCGTTGTGGTTAAAATATTCCATCAATTTTTCTATCACGCCCTTTAAATCCCCCTCACCAGTGGGGAAATAAGCGTAGGGCGGGTGGTTTTTATACTGCCCTGTTAATAGAAGGAAACCATCTTCTATGGTAAACCTGATATTTACAACATCTTTCCATATAAACATTGTGGTAAAACAGGCTTCAGAGTTTTGATAACCCATTTTTTTAAAGTATGAATCTATAATTTCCTTGTCCTCAATCGTAATTTCCTTAAACTTAAGCATAACAACCTCCGCAATTGAGGCTTATTCCTATTTAAGTTTTTCCAAGATTTCCTTTTGTATTTCCTCAATGCTTTTCAGGCCGTTTTCACAAACGCATGAAATTTTGGCCCAATTGTATTTTTCCGCCACATAAAGGGCGTTTTCATAGGATTTTTTTAAATAGGAATAATCCTCTTCATGTATGTCCTTTTTATTTTGCCCATTTATTTTATTTTTTCTGTTTTTCATTAACTCAATTGAATATTCAACCGGCATATCCAAAAATATGACAATATCAGGCTTTGGAAGTTTTAATTTTTCATACTCAAAATCCCAAAGCCAGGCTAAAAACTCATCTTTTTTTGTTAAATTGTCGATTTTTGACGCCTGGTGAATCATGTTTGAGGTAACGTACCTGTCGCAGATTATTGTCGCGCCGCCCAAGAAATCCTTTTCCCATTCCATTTTGAATGACGCGTACCTGTCCATGGCAAAAAAGCTGGAAGCGGCATAGGGCGACACGTCATTCGCGTTTTTGCCAAAAGCCCCTTCAAGATACATTTTAACAAGCGTTGACGAAGGGCTTTGGTAGTTTGGAAAGGATATTAATTTCGAGTTTTTTATTTTTTCCTGCAATAACTTTGCATGGGTTTCTTTCCCGCTTGAGTCCACCCCGTCAATTACAATAAGCCTTCCCATACATCCTCCAAGTTTATAAATTATTATAAAATTCTTTCATTTCTTTTGCAAGGCCGCAGCTCATTTTGCCTTCCCTGCAGCCCGTATGTACGCAGGACGGCCCTGCGAACTTAAATATTGTCGGCGCCACCTTTTTTACCTCTTTAAGCATTTCAATAGCTAAAGCCCTTATTTCCCATTGCGCCCGCATGCAGCAGCGCAGCTTAAAGAAATTAAGAAGGCTTCTTGCGTTCATGGTTAGCGCCATCTTAGTCTCGCAGGCGTTGGGAAGCACGTATCTTGCGTCTTCAATGGCTTTCTTTTCGGCCTTCATGGAGGCTTCTTTTTCGCTAAAACCATCACTTAAATACTTTTCATAGTGTTTTTTATAAAGTATATCGGACAATTTCTTATAATCTTGCAAGGACTTGTCCATGGAAGCCTTAAAAATTTCTAAAGCCTCTTTGTCCGCCTCAATTTCAGGGGGGGTGATGTATTCAAAATTGTCCTCTGAAACATAGCGTTGGCTTCTGACGGAAAAACTTGCAATCCTGTGCCTTGTAATCTGGGCAAGGAGTGAGCGGCTGACACCGCTTATGGCAAAGGTAAAACTAATATGCTCAATGGGGCTTTCATGGCCCATGCTAATTAGCATTTCCAAAAATTTTTGGGTGTTTTCATCCGATAAATCAGAAAAAATCTCATCCAAATCATCCTGGGAATAGCAAAGTCTTGCAGCAGCCGCCACCAGTTTTTCAGGATTTGGGGTATGCTCGATTAATTTAACTTTAAGCATTGTTATTCTCCTCTTTTAGTTTTTTACCTTTAAAAATCACAGTAATTAAAAATTTCGGCAGGCTTAACATCCTAAAAAACCTTGAGGGCTGTTTAATGAGCCTGTACAGCCACTCAAGCCCCATTTTCTGCCAGGCAAGGGGGGCCCTTTTTACATTTCCCGCAAACACGTCAAGGCTGCCGCCTGCGCCGATGAAGATTTTTGCGCTGATTTTATCCTTATGCTCGTAAATCCACCTTTCCTGTTTAGGCGCGCCTAAGCACACCAAAAGTATGTCAGGAGACAGGCTTGAAATATAATCACAAACTTTTTGGCCGTCCTTAAAATACCCGTCATGAACGCCAATAATTTTTATCCCCGGATACATTTTTTCCAAGTTTTCTTTTGCTTTTTCCGCAACACCGGGGGAAGCCCCTAACAAAAAAACTGTATAGTTTGTATCTTTAATCCTGTCAAATACAGCATTTACCAAGTCAAAGCCCGCAACCCGCTCTTTTATGGGGTCTTTTAAAATCCTTGAGGCATACACAACCCCTATACCGTCAGGAACCGTCAGGTCCGCGGAATTTAGTATATCAGAAAATGAGCTGTCTTCGTATGCGAGCATTACAATTTCTGAATTAGGTGTATATATCACCCGCTTTTCCCCGTTTTTTAAAGCGCTTAACACAAAATCCACCGCTTCATCCATGGTGATTTTGTCAATATTTGTATTTAAAATTCTTGCGGTATTTCTCATATTATCCCCCGTGATTTAATTATAAAAGCCATATCCTTGCTTATATCCTTATATAAATATAACACAATAAATTATTATAAGCAAGCCTTTATCTGGGGAGCAAAATGTGTCCGGCGCGCTGGCTTTGGTTTAGTTTTAGCCCAAAACCCTCAATATTATCTAAAATTGTGGCAAATTCCGCGCGGGTTATGTTTTTATAAGGATAAAATTTTTTATCGGGATATCCTTTTATGATTTTGTTTGAATAAAGCAGCGCAATGCTTTCATAAGACCACATGGATTCATCTATATCCATTAAATCCTCCTTGTGAAAATCCACCCCAATGGATAAATTAAAAATATTATCAATCATTTGTGCTACTTCTTCACGGGTGATGTACCTGTCGGGGGCAAAAAGGTTCTGCCCGGTACCTTGCAAGAAATTATACTTTCTTGCCACCGCGATTTCATTTTTCGCCCAGTGGTTTTGGGTATCAAAAAAGTAATTTTGGGCAGTTTCGTTTTTAAGGTTTGCAACCCTCACCAAAGTCACTGCCACTTCCGCCCTTGTTATGGGGCGGTCGGGCTTAAACTCCCATTTGTTTGTGCCGACCATCCATCCCTTGTCATAGGCTTTTTCAACACTGCCTCGCGCCCAATGGTAAACGACATCGTCAAAAATTGCCGCATCTTCAAAACTTGACCAAACCTCTTTAACCTCCTGCCCTATCGCCCAACAGCCAATGCCTTTTAGCATATACTTTTTTGCGAGGGAAATTTTATACTCCGTTGCCTTTATATCGTCATACCAAATGGTATATACCCCTGGTGTCAGTTTGTTTTTGCCCCACAAAACAGGCAGGGTATCCGTATCCTTTATTGTGATTACCGCTTTTGCCGATTGCGTAGCATTATCATATGTTTTTGTGCCGCTGTAATTTGCAAGCAGATACTCCACATCCAAGCTTGTAATACCGTATCCCCCAGTGGGTGAGCCCTCTTTCCAATACCTTCCGTAAAACGGTATTCCCAGCACGATTTTATCAGGTATGGTATGTTTTAGGGCATATTTTATTGAATTTTCCACAAAGCTTGCGCTGGCAACGGGGCCT
>JAAYMJ010000381.1 GCA_012521455.1 Clostridiaceae bacterium | reverse complement strand
GTGGGCGCTTTACGGCTTTGCGCTGTCATATAAATACACAAAAGACGAGCGCTACTTAAACGCGGCAAAAAAAGTCGCCCACTACTTTGTAAGCGCGCTTCCGGCAGATTATGTACCCTATTGGGACTTTAGGATAAATCCCGAAGGCGAGCCCCGGGACACATCCGCGGCGGCGATTGCCGCAAGCGGGCTTATTGAAATATCAAGGCTTGTTTCAGACGGGGAAAAGCAGATGTATTTGGATTCGGCGCAAAAAATTTTAAAATCCCTTTATGAAAATTACTCAAACTTTGGAAAAAGCGATGAATCCCTGCTTAGGGAAGGCACAAGCAACAAGCCTGAAAAAACAAATATTAACGTAGGCCTGATTTACGGGGACTATTTCTTCGTGGAAGCCTTATACAAACTTCTTGGCAATAGTGAACTTTTCTGGTAATTTATATTTGAATATCCCTTTCATAAATGGGCAAATTAAAGACAAAAAGGTATGGAAGGGGTAATTTATGAAAGATTCAAACATTGATTTTTTAAAGCTTGTATATCACAATGCCAAAATGGGTGAAGAGGCCATTGTAAATACATTAAAAAACATAAAAGAGTCCCCGCTAAAAGACGCCTTAAGGCGGCAGAGAATGCAGTACAGGGAAATTTTAAAGGAAGCCAAGGACATGCTTTATCAATACGGGGAAGCGCCTGAGGATTTGGGCTTTTTTACAAAAATGCAGTTAAGAAGCGCGATTAAATTTAATACCTTAGTTTCCAACTCCGAGTCCCATGTGGCTGAAATGATGATGCAGGGAAGCAACATGGGGATAATTGATATGACCAGGGAGTTAAACGAATATGACGACGTGGACCCCGAAGTCAGAAACCTTGGGGAAAAGCTTCTTATGATTGAAGAAGAAAATTTTCAGAACATGAGAAGGTTTTTATGATAAAATATGTGTGCCGCTTTTTATAAAGCGGCACATCTTGCGGATAATAAAATTTTATTTTACAATTTAATGAGAGGGCAGTTATTATGCGTATGCGGAAAAGAAACCGTTTGGAAGAAAGGCTTATGGCCTGCTCGGACATATTGATAAGCGAGCCAAATTTACATAAAGGTCGCTGGAGAGAAGTTTTCAAAAACCAAAACGAAATCCATGTGGAAATCGGCTGCGGCAAGGGAAAATTCATCGTGGAAATGGCGCAAAAACATCCTGACAAAAACTTTATCGCCTTTGAAAAGGTTTCAAACGTGATTGTTTTAGCCATGGAAAAGACAAAGGCGCAAAACCTTTCAAATGTTTTGTTTATATCCCAAGACGCCAAAGGGCTTTTGGACATTTTTGAAGAAGGGGAAGTGTCCCAAATTTACTTAAACTTTTCCGACCCGTGGCCCAAAAAGCGCGGGGAAAAGCACAGGCTCACCAATCAGGCCTTTTTGGAAATATATAAAAAAATCTTAAAGCCCGGCGGGAGGATAATTTTTAAAACCGACAACAAAACATTTTTTGAATACTCCCTAAACAGCTTTATAAAGGCGGGGCTTGCTTTTGAGTCCATAACGCTGGATTTGCACGCGTCAGGGGATGAGGAAAACATCACCACCGAATATGAGGAAAAATTCGCAAGCCAAAATATGCCCATATACCGGGCAATTGTCAGGATTTAATCATATTTTTTTGAAAAATCTGCTACAATGAAAATAGAAATAATTTCAGAGGTGTTTTTATGGGTATTTTATTTGGTACCGACGGTGTTAGGGGAATAGCAAACGTTGAATTAGACTGCGTGCGTGCATATAAATTAGGCCAGGCGGGGGCGTATGTGCTTGCCAAAAGGGAGTCCCACAGGCCCACAATTTTAGTGGGAAAAGACACAAGGCTTTCAGGGGATATGTTAGAAAGCGCGCTGGTTTCCGGGATTTTGTCCGTCGGGGCAAACGTGGTAACCCTAGGCGTTATCCCCACTCCCGCGGTGGCGTACTTAACTAAAAAATACAACGCGGACGCGGGGGTCGTTATTTCCG
>JAAYMJ010000380.1 GCA_012521455.1 Clostridiaceae bacterium | reverse complement strand
GGGATACAGGGTTTAATATTTAATTTGGGTAACCCTGAAAAGCGCACTAAAATTTATGCGGCAACCTGCGCTGAGTTTGCAATCAGTTTATTTAAATTAGTCGCCACAAATGTGCACATGCCGATGGAATAGTAGGCGTCCTTTGCCATTGAAGGGGGAAGGACCATGTATTCCTTATGGACCCGCTTTATTTCGTTGATTATGTCCTCAACGCTATTTATTGAAATCCTGCCTTTTATGATGGGCAGGTGGGTTAAATCCTTGTAGTATTTTATATACTTTGAGATTTTTTGCTCGTAGTATAGGTGTTTTACTATGCCGAAAGGATAGTTTTTGTTGTGGGGATAGCAGAAAAAGTCCGCGATAAAATGGCAGATTATCCCCAAAACCTGGCTTTGGGATTTTTTCTTGAATGTGGGGGATTGGGATTTTAAGACTAAATCTTCCATGAGTTTTTTGACAAAACCTAAAACGTAATCTATTTTATGGCTTAAATTTGAAAGTTTTATGGCAATGTCGGGTAAAATATTTCCCAGCATAAACTTTGGACGGTTTATGTTTTTAATTCTTTCGTTTTGTAAATTATCACAAATGATGTTTGCGATAGTCAAATGAGAAAATGCGTTCACTGATAATGCCCCTTTTTGATTTTGCGAAATTAAGTTTTAAAAAATAAAGATGTTATCATTATATAACTTTTTGGGATTTTATGCAACACAAAATGTTTGGAAAAGTAAAAAATGATTAAAATTTTACGGTTTTTCCCATTTGATGGAAACTGAGAAATTTTGGGGCAATTCTTTTAAATTTTTTATTGACAAAGAGAACTAGCTGTACTATAATTCTTGTGTAACCGTTGCGGGATGGTGTAAGGGTAGCACAAATGACTCTGACTCATTGTGTGAGGGTTCGAATCCTTCTCCCGCAGCCATGAAAGTCCACAATGTTCACTATTTCGATGGTGACATTGTGGACTATTCTTTTTTTACATATGATTGAATAATGCGTTTTTGTTCTTCTTTGCTTAACGATATGACCTTGTAAAAATGACAACACATTATCCCACTTGTGCCATATGCGCACAATACCAAGGCAGGGTTTACAGTATTACAGGATAAGATAAACGCTTTCCTGCGTTAATGGAGACAGCTTTTAAGAGTGGATATCACACAATATACATAAATTATGTTAAAACGATATCCTGCTCCAAACACATTATTGAATTATTACCACGAAGATGGTATAGTTGGTATAAAAGAGGAAAATGCTCAGGTTAAAACAGTAATATATAAAGATAGATTTGGTGATGAAACACAAAAGATTTTAGAGGTGATTAAAAAATATGTCAACTGATAATGTTAACTGCCCTGCTTTAGAGAGAATAATTGACTTTGGATATTGTCAAGAATTACAAATGGCAACGGATGACGCCATAATCTGGGAAGGGTTAGAGGATGTTTTTAACGACACACAAAAAAGTGTTTGTAAAGCATTAAAAAACAGAACAAATCCTGCGTTAGTTTAAAAGCTGCTCTATAAATAATTATTAGCTTTATACACACTTGAAATATAATGTTTTAAAGTAATTAATATAATATGATACTTTTCCTATTATATCTCCATTAGTTATTTTTCCACATACTACATATTGCTGACTCCCGCAGTCAAGAAAAAACCCTGTAACATTTTAGGTTGCAGGGTTTTTTGTTTGCAAATGCTATCCTATATCGGGGTATGACCCTATGCTGTGCGATGACGGAATTAGTGCATTTTTTGAAAGTGTCTTGATGATATAAACATACATTATTGACAATTGATACCAGAAAATGTATAATGCAAGTATGATAGACTATGCCCTATATGCAATAAATTATTAGTTTTGAAGTATATATGAAGCGATTATGTGCTTAACTTATGGTTTCAATGTAAAATCTGTTCCTGAAATAGACTTTAAAAAAGCCAGCAAAGTTTGTGATAGAGTCCGTATAGCAATATTCGTTAAGCCGCTTGCCTACACATAAGCAGTTTTAGGAAGTGGTTTTTATAGATAAAAGCATACAAATTCTGGGAAAGGACGATGAGGCATTATTAAAATAACCGATGAACAAAGAAAGATTTTAATAAAATATTTGCCTAATTTAGATGAATTTAAAGAATTAGGCGAGTTATTGCTTGCGTTAGACGATGTGATAACGGAAGTGGGTTTTGATAAGAATTGGGAATTAAACAAAGAAGGCTTAAAATTGCAAAAAGTGTATGATGAAATTTATATAAGTAATACAAAAGCAATAAATGAAAGGGGAAAAACCTGTGGGGATTAGAAGGGGGAAGATATAAACTGAAAACTTAATTCCCTCTTGTTTTAATTGTAAACATTTTAAAGGAACGAAAGAAAACCCCCAAGTATGCGGCACGTTTCCTGAAGTCATACCTTAAATTTATTTCATGGTTATGGTGTAGATGCATGAAAATTATATGTAGCGCTAATGGCCGCCACACCCTGTTACATAGATGTTTTTTGCAACAAGTTAAGATAAAATATTTATAAAACAATACTGCGCAAGGCGGTATTGTTTTTTGTATTTAAGATATAAAATTATTTTACGCTTTTCCTTACAAATCTCCGAAAACCCTCTTTTAAAAATGCGTTTTATCTGCTACAATAGACACATATCATATTTTTTTGGGAGGGCAAAAAATGAAAAAAGTAATTGCGCTATCGCTTGCTTTAGCTATGCTAATTGGGATAATCCCGGCGTATGCGGCAAGCGGTGAACTGACGATTATGCCTAGGGATGAGGTAATCAGGTATTTGGAACTTGTTAATGATTACTGGATTACCCTAAACAAGGACAATGTGGGCATCTCTTTCTGGGAAAGAGGGGCTTATAATGCGGGAAATATTGAAGCTTACATGATTACGGGAATTGAGCAGTACAGGGAGTATTCGGAAAAATGGGCAATCCAGAATAACTGGAAAGGCCACCCGAATGTTAGAAACCACCCGAAGGAAAGCTGGACATGGCAATACAGCCATGACACCAACAGCACCGCGATACTATTTGGCGACTGGCAGACATGTTATCAGACTTACATAGACTTATACAATTTTGACGTGGAAAAAGACCCGAAGAAAATTGCCAACGCTAAAGAAGTTTTGGAGTATCAGATGTCAAAAGATGAGGACTCCTACTGGTGGTGGGCGGACGGGCTATTCATGGTAATGCCCGTTATGGCAAAAATGTATTTGGTAACACAGGATAAGCTTTATCTTGACAAGCTTTACGAATACTTTACCTTTGCGGCGGAATTAATGTATGACGGGGAAGAAGGTATCCCCACAACAGTTGATGGTTATAAGTCTTCCGCTTACAAATACAAGGTAAAAGAGTCAAACCTTGCGGACCCGGATAATTATGCCCATCTGTTCTACAGGGACGCAAACTATGTGTTCCCAGCAAAGCCGCTTCCCGGGGATTTGGCAAATACCAAAAACTTCTGGGCAAGGGGCAACGGCTGGGTATTCGCGGCGTTTGCGAAAATTCTTCAGGATTTGCCGGACAACTGGGAACACTATGAATTCTTCAAAAAGATTTACATCGACTTTGCAAGAGCAATTAAGAACTGCCAAAAGGTTGACGATGAAGGCAGGGGCTTTTGGACACAGTCCATGCTTGCCCACAATTACAGCGTGAGCGACGACAACCCGTGGGGCTATGAAACAAGCGGCACCGCATTCTTTACCTACGGTATGCTTTGGGGTATAAACGCAGGTATCCTTGACCGCGACGAATTTTTGCAACCTGCGCTACGGGGCTGGAAATACTTAACTGAAATTGCAATCCAAGAGGACGGAAAAGTCGGATATGTTCAATGGGTTGGCGGTGAAGCAGGAAGGGCCGCGGTTTATGACAATACCCAGGACTTTGCGGTGGGCGCGGTACTTCTTGCCGCAAGCGAAATGGCAAGGCTTTCAGGCGGAATGGAAGGGGACTTTTACCCATACCTTCAAAAGAGGCTTGTAAGCACGGTTTCAATGAAGATAGGCTCCCCATACATGTTTGCGGACAACAAAATTTCAAAGCTTGATGAAAACAATGACCAAATCATGCCCATTGTAATTGACGGTAGAACCTTAGTTCCTGTCAGGGTGATTTCCGAAAAATTCGGGGCGCAGGTTTCATGGGACGGCGCGACACAGACAATTAACGCTAAAAACAAGTCAAGCGACATTACAATGCAGATTGGGAAAAACACTTACACCGTAAACGGTGAGGAAAAAGCGCTGGATGTGGCGCCGCAGATTATAAATGACAGGACATATATACCGCTTAGGGCTATGGCGGAAGCGCTAGGAAAGATAGTTTACTACAACGACGCGGAAAAGGTAATAGTGATTGGGCACAAGTACAATGTTTTTTATGAGTGCGAAGAAAACATGCTAAAAATGCTTTCAAATATGCTGTCTTCCGGGCAGTATCCTGAGCGAAGCAAGGTTGAAAAGGTTTTTTTGTTCCCTGAATTTAAAGACCCGGCGCTAATCAGGCCTGTTAGCGCTACCGCTACCATTGAGCCTGAGGATTTTAACCCCATTAAGGCCGCTGTGGACTTTGATATAAACACCCGCTGGGCGTCAAACGTGAGGGGCGAGTCCATTACCGCGGATTTAGGGGAAGTAAAATATGTTGAAAAAGTCGGGATTAGTTTTTGGAGATGGGATACAAGGGTAACGGACTTTGAGCTTTATGTATCAACCGACAACCAAAACTTTAAACAAATCTTCAAAGGCTGGTCCGTGCCAAAAGCAAGGTTTAACATTTTAGACGTAAACGACAATATCCGCTACATCAAGATAGTGGGCTTTGGAAACAACGAAAACGAATGGACAAATGTTATGGAAATCTTAGCTTACGGCAAGGGCACCGAAATAAAGACAAACTTAGTTCAGGGGAAAACCCTTGAAGTTAGCACTTCAAATAAGCCAAACGGAAGGAAAATCCAAATCCTAGACAGCATGATTAAAGCTTCAAGCGAGCCTGAGCCGCACAATGGCGCGAAAAACGCCATAGACAATGACCCAAACACCTACTGGGCGGTGCAGGGCGTAAGTGACTATGTGATTGATTTGGGCGCGGTGAAAAATATAACCAGCGTGGGCGTGGGAATTAGGAATTATGATGACCCCAACCGCCAGATAAAATATACCGTTACGGTATCCGAGGACGGGAAAAACTATATCCGTGCCGGCGCTGCCACAAGCCCGTCCGGAAGTTTCACATATTTTAACTTTGAAGGGCAGTTCAGATATGTGAAAATTACGTCAAACGAGTCCGGCTGGGCAAGTTTTGCGGAATTTGAAGTTTACGAAAAATAATTAAATCAAAAAGGCTTGCTGGATTTCAGCAGGCCTTTTTTGTTTAATCCTACTAAAATTTATGTGATTTTTATATAATTTTACACTATTATATGGGTGTTGGATTTGATACAATAAAAATGTAAAAACCAAAAAAGGGAGGACGCAAAAATGAAAAGGCTTTTAGCAGCGGCGTTAAGCTTTTTAATTATAATCCCGCTAATTCCTGCTTACGGGCAGGGCGAAGACTTGGAAATCATGCCGCGGGATAAAGTTATTGAGTATTTGGAAAAGGTAAACGACTACTGGATTACTTTCAACGGCGTGGGCTCATCAAACTGGGAAAGAGGGGCCTATAATGCCGGGAACATGGAAGCTTATATGATAACAGGCATTGAAAAATACCGCGAGTTTTCGGAAAAATGGGCGGTACAGAACAACTGGATGGGTCACCCCGGGACTTTAAGCGTGCCTAAAGAAAAGTGGACATGGCGGGGGGACGGGAACACCAATATTTTATTTGGCGACTGGCAGACTTGTTTTCAAACTTACATAGACTTATATAATTTTGATGTTGAAAAAGACCCCAAAAAAATTGAAAAAGTTTTAGACGTAATGCAGTATCAGGTATCCACTACCGAAGACTCCTACTGGTGGTGGTGCGACGCGCTATTTATGGTAATGCCGGTTATGTCGAAAATGTATCTTCTAACCGGCGACAAAATTTATCTTGACAAGATGTATGAATATTTTAACTTTACCGCTGAGCTTATGTATGACGGGGAAGAAGGGATACCTGTATCGGAGGACGGGTATAAGACAAGCGCATATAAGTACAGGGTAAAGGGTTCAAATTTGTCGGACCCTGACGACTATAAGCACCTGTTCTTCAGGGACGCAAACTATGTGTTTCCACTAAACCCCTTGCCGGGGGATTTGGCAAAGACCAAAAACTTCTGGTCAAGGGGCAACGGCTGGGTATTCGCGGCGCTAGCTAAAGTTTTGCAGGACGTGCCCGACAATTGGGAGCACTATGAATACTTTAAAAAGATATTTACCGACATGGCAAGGGCGCTAAAGGATTGCCAGAAAGTTGACGACCAAGGCAGGGGCTTTTGGACACAGTCCTTGCTAGCCCATAATTACAGTGTAAGCGACGATAACCCCTGGGGCTATGAAACCAGCGGGACCGCGTTTTTCACCTTCGGGATTTTATGGGGTATAAACTCCGGCGTTTTAGACAGGGATGAGTTTTTGCAAACAGCCCTCAGAGGCTGGAAATACATAACCGAAGTTGCGATACAAGAAGACGGCAAGGTTGGTTATGTTCAATGGGTTGGCGCTGCGGCGGGAAGGGCTGCGGTTTATGACAACACCCAGGACTTTGGCGTTGGTGCGGTACTGCTTGCCGCAAGCGAAATGGCGAAATTGTCAGGCGGAATGGAAGGGGACTTTTACCCATACTTACAAAAAAGGCTTGTAAGCACTGTTTCAATGAAAATCGGCTCCCCTTACATGTTTGCCAATAACAAAATTTCAAAGCTTGATGAATACAATGACCAAATCATGCCCTTGGTGATTGACGGAAGAACCCTGGTACCTGTGAGGGTAATATCCGAGCAATTCGGGGCGGAAGTGGAATGGGACGAAACAACCCAGACGGTATATGCTAAAAACAAGGACAGAAAAATCTCAATGCAGATTGGGAATAACAAATATACAATAAACGGCGTGGTAAATACCTTGGATGTGGCGCCTCAAATTATAAATGACAGAACCTATATCCCCCTTCGTGCTATGGCGGAAGCGCTTGGGAAAATTGTTTACTGGAATGACGCGGAAAAGATAATAGTGATTGGGCACAAGTACAATGTTTTCTATGAATGCGAAGAAAACATGCTAAAAATGCTTTCAAATATGCTCTCCTCCGGGCAGTATCCTGAAAGAAAAACGAAGGTTAAGGAATTTTTAGTTCCCGAATTCAAGGACCCTGCGGTAATCAGGCCTGTTGGCGTGTCGGCAAGGGTTGAGCCCGAACCTGAAAACCCGATTAAGGCCGCAATTGACGGGGATATCGGCACAAGGTGGGCAAACAACCAAAAAGGCGAGCCCATTACCGCGGATTTAGGGGAAGTAAAATATGTGGAAAAAGTGGGCGCAAGCTTTTGGAAATGGGATACCAGAACCTATGACATTGAATTCTGGGTATCAAAGGATGATATAAACTACAAATTAATCTTTAAAGGATACAGCACACCGAAGGCAAGATTTACCGTGGCGGACGTGAAGGATGAAATCAGGTATATTAAAGTGGTGGGCTACGGAAACAACGAAAACGAATGGACAAATGTCATGGAAATTTTAGCTTTCGGGGCAGGCACACAAATGGAAACCAACACCGTAGAACCCCCAAAAACCCTTGAGGCGGCAATTTCCGATAAGCCAAAGGGGAAGAGGATTGAAATTTCACGGAATATGGTTAAGGCAACCAGTGAGCCCGAGCCTCACAACGGGATTGGAAACGCCATTGACAAAAACCCCGATACTTACTGGGCGGTGGAAGGGCCAAATGATTATGTCATTGACCTGGGGGATGTAAAAGGCCTTGCAAGCGTTGGGGTTATGATTAGAAAATATGATGACCCGAACAGAAAAATAAGGTACACAGTGTCGGTTTCAGAAGACGGAAAAGCGTATTCAATAGTTGCCAGCCAAACAAGCCCCGCGGGATCCTTTACCTACTTTAATTTCAGCGGGAAATTCAGGTATGTAAAGATTTCGTCAAATGAATCTGCGTGGGCAAGTTTTGCGGAATTTGAGGTTTATGAAGAATAACAATTTGCGCCGTTTTAGGATTTTCCCAAAACGGCGCTTTTTTGTCCGCACGCGTTTAAAAAGACGGTGAAATTTTTAAATCCCTGTTTTTTAAGATTTAGCTGATTTTTTTGTTCTTTTTTTTATTGGGGGCTATATTATAATCCATGGGGGATTTTTTATGGGCAATTAGGGCTAAAATAGTATTGAAAAGAATTTTTGGCTGGTATATACTGAAAACTAAGAATTAATTTTGGAGGATAATATGGCGGCATATAAACAAAACCAGGTAAAATATGAAATGTTAAGGCAAAAGCATAATTTGTTCATATATGACTCCTATAAAATTGAAAGAGACAGCCAAAATACTAAGATAACATATAAATACATAATGGATGATATAACCTTCCAGCCCACATGGACTTTTTCAAACTCATATTTCAAGCGGGGGATTGATGAGGAATTTTTTGAAAATCTGGTTTTTAACCTTGGGATGGTTG
>JAAYMJ010000379.1 GCA_012521455.1 Clostridiaceae bacterium | reverse complement strand
TGGCCCGACTGGCGCTGACGGCGCAATAGGTCCCACTGGTCCTACTGGCCCGACTGGCGCTGACGGTGCAACAGGTCCTACAGGTCCCACTGGCCCGACTGGCCCCGGTGGTACTTTAAGCGGCGTTCAATACCAATTGGTTAGCTCGGTACCTGGTGAAATAGCTATTAATACAAACGTAATTTTCAATACCCCGATTAACACTGCTTCACCGAATATCACTTATGACCCGGTTGGTGGGGTATTTACTGTAAACGCTGATGGCAACTACTACGTTTCATGGATAGTTGCGACTGATGGGGCTCAAACCTCGCCAGTTGTAACCTTTGACCTCTTTGTAAATGGTGTAACCTACTCGCCATCAACAAGCCCGATTACAACAGGCCAAGTAACAGGCAGTGCATTAGTAACAGCTGCTGCAGGAACAACAATTGAGCTACGAAACGTAACAGGTACGGCTGTAACATTGGCGGATACTCCAATTAAAGCTAACATCGTAATTTTGGAAGTTAGCTGATAAATAAAAACAGGCAGGCTAAGTTTTAGCCTGCCTGTTTTTTAGTATATATTTCCTATCATATTGCCAAGTTGCTTTGACGCTTTTGTTTATGTAAACGAAAATAACAATTAAACTAAATATTTCTAAATTAACCATTGACTTTGCAAAATTTTTGAGTATAATTATAAATGGTTAGCGGGTGCTAACTTATATTTTAACCAATTTGTTAGCCTAGTCTAACCAATTTAAGGCAATTGATTAACATAAATACATAAAATCAGGGATTATTTCCGGGAATGTGAGGGGGAGAAGGATGACAACATTAAAGGACATTAAAGTTGGCCAAACAGTAAAAGTTATTAAACTCCATGGACAAGGCGCGGTAAAAAGGCGTATTATGGATATGGGAATTACAAAAGGAACACAAATATATGTAAAAAAGGTTGCCCCGCTTGGCGACCCTGTGGAAGTGACAGTCCGGGGTTATGAACTTTCCATCAGGAAAGATGACGCGAAAATTATCGAAGTGGAATAATATTTTGCGGACTGTAGTCCGTTTTTAAAAACCAAAAGGTTAGCTTAAACTAACATTAGAAAGAAAGGATTATATTATGAGTCTTAAAATTGCTCTTGCAGGAAACCCAAACAGCGGTAAAACCACACTTTTTAACAGCCTCACAGGCTCAAACCAGTATGTGGGCAACTGGCCCGGCGTTACAGTCGAAAAGAAAGAAGGAAAACTAAAAAAGCACGACGACGTTACAATAGTTGACCTTCCCGGCATTTATTCCCTGTCGCCTTACACACTGGAAGAAGTTGTTGCGAGAAATTTTTTAATTGATGAGCGCCCCGACGCAATATTAAATATTGTCGACGGCACCAATCTCGAAAGAAATTTATATCTTACAACCCAGCTTGTTGAACTGGGAATACCTGTTGTTGTGGCAATTAATATGATTGACATAGTCAGGAAAAACGGGGATGAGATTTACATAGATGAATTATCAAAGCAGCTAGGCTGCAGGGTGGTTGAAATATCGGCGCTAAAGAATGAAAACATTTTGGCTGCGGCAGAAGCTGCAATTGAGGCGGCAAAAAAGGGGAACACCGCCCCGAAGCCCACCTTTTCAGGTTCCGTTGAGCATGCCCTTGCCCATATTGAAGAAGCTGTGCTTCACGATATGCCAAAGGAACAGCAGCGGTGGTTTGCGATTAAAATATTTGAACGGGACGAAAAAGTTTTGGAGCGGCTAAATATCCCACAGGACAAACGCAACCATATTGAAGAAGACATAGTGGCTGTGGAAGAAGAAATGGATGATGATGCAGAATCCATCATCACAAATGAAAGGTACATATACATTTCAAAGATTATAAAGACCTGCTACAAAAAGAAAAACCAAGGCAAACTCACAACTTCCGATAAAATCGACAAAGTTGTCACAAACAGGTTTTTAGCCCTCCCTATCTTTGCGGCTGTTATGTTTTTAGTGTACTACATTTCAATTTCCACCATAGGTACCATAGGCACGGATTGGGTAAACGAAACTTTGTTTGGGGAAATTGTGCCCAACGCTTTAGGCGGGTTCCTTGAAGGATTAGGCATTGCGGATTGGCTGTATTCTTTAATAATGGATGGTATCGTAGCGGGCGTAGGCGCTGTGCTGGGGTTTTTGCCGCAAATGGTGGTATTGTTTATCTGCCTTGCTGTTTTGGAAGACTGCGGATACATGGCCCGCATCGCGTTTGTATTGGATAAGATTTTCAGAAGATTCGGCCTTTCGGGAAAATCCTTCATCCCAATGCTAATCAGCACTGGCTGCGGCGTTCCCGGCATTATGGCTTCCCGCACAATTGAAAGCGATAACGAGCGCAGGATGACAATAATGACCTCAACATTTATGCCTTGCAGCGCAAAGCTTCCCATCATAGCGCTAATTGCAGGCGCATTTTTCAAAGGCCAATCATGGGTTGCCCCCTCCACATACTTTTTAGGGATTGCTAGCATAGTGGTTTCAGGAATAATGCTCAAAAAGACAAAGTTTTTCGCGGGAAACCCTTCCCCCTTTGTTTTGGAGCTTCCGCCATACCATGCTCCAAGCATTAAAAATGTCGCAAGAAGTGTTTATGAAAGGTCAAAATCCTTTGTTAAAAAGGCAAGTTCCGTTATCTTATTATCCACCATTTTAATTTGGTTTTTGCAGGGGTTTAACTGGCAGTTTCAAATGGTGGAAAATGCTGAAAACTCCATATTGGCGTCAATTGGCAGCGCTATCGCGCCCATATTCGCGCCTCTTGGCTTTGGCGATTGGCGCGCTTCTGTTGCCTCATTATCAGGACTTCTTGCAAAAGAAAACCTGGTTGGCACCCTTGGCGTTTTATACGGGTTTGGCGAAGCAAGCGAAGGCGCGGAATTTTGGAGTATGCTTTCCCAAAACTACAGCGCACAGGCAGGTTACGCGCTTATGGCTTTTAACCTTCTCTGCGTCCCATGCATGGCAGCGGTAGCTGCGCTAAGGCGTGAAATGATGTCGGGGAAAAACACAATGTTTGCGTTATTATATCAAACCATTTGGGCATACATTGTCTCACTAATGATTTACCAATTTGGCACATTTATAAAAACAGGCGTATTTGGCGTAGGTACAATCGCAGCAATAATTGCCGCACTGGCGGTTTTATACATGCTGTTTATCAAAAAGCCATATACACCCGAAAATAATATCAAAAAGAAGGGATTGGCATGGCAACATTAATCGTAGGTTTAATAGTTTTTGCAATTGCAGGATTTGCCGCATACAGCGTTTTTAAGAACAATAAAAAAGGTTCTTGCGGCTGCGGCTGCAGTGGTTGTGCATATAAAGACAATTGCAACTCATAAAAAAAAGTGGCTGGCGCACCTTGCGTCA
>JAAYMJ010000378.1 GCA_012521455.1 Clostridiaceae bacterium | reverse complement strand
TGCTTGCCCACAATTACAGCGTGAGCGACGACAACCCGTGGGGCTATGAAACAAGCGGCACCGCATTCTTTACCTACGGTATGCTTTGGGGTATAAACGCAGGGGTTTTAGATAAGGATGAATACCTAGAAACAGCGCTAAAAGGCATTGACTATTTGGTAAACATTGCCCTTCAGCCAAACGGTTCCGTTGGCTATGTTCAGCCCATAGGTTCTGAGCCTACACAGGCTGTGACAAAGGACCATGTATATAACTTCGGCACAGGCGCGTTTTTGCTTGCTTTAAGCGAAATGGCAAGGTTTGTGGGCGTTGACGAAAGGGCGGTTTACAGCGTTCCGAACTTAAGGAAAAAACTATTTGGCCAGGCTGCCTTCGTGCTTGGGTCAAAGTATATCTTCACTGATGAAGGCTTAATTGAACTTTCAGAAAATGAAAAGCCTGCTATAATAAACGGCTCAATTTACGTTCCCGCAAAGATTTTGGATTACTTGACGATTGACGATAAAGAATCCGAACCAATTACCGAATATTTACAGGGCAACAAAGTAAAATTGTCCGATGTTTTGGAAAAACTCAATAAAAAGCTTTACCAAAAGGGCAGTTTATATGTAATCAGCCATAAAACCAACCCGTTTTATGACAGCATTGACGGGTATTTGACAGACCTGTTGACAAATATAATTAAAACAGGCCAGCTTCCTGAAAACGAAAACCTATACCCGTCAAAGGAAGAATACCCGCAAAATACAATTTACGTTGGCAGCAAATTCTCAAGGGCAAGCGACGGATCCGACGGCACCTGTAACGCAACTGACGCAAATATAGATACCGCATGGTCCACAACATTGAACGAAACTAAATATATTGAGCTATACTTAGGGGAAGGAAAAGAGTTTAACAGGATAGACATATCCTTTGAAGGAAATTCCCGGTACAAAACCGCCTTTGAAATCATTGCGTCAGAAGACGGCAAAACATGGCAGACCCTGGTTGAAAAAAGATATTCTTCAATTATAAATGAAAACGAATATGAAAGCTTTTACTTTGACGTAACCCACGCAAAATACGTAAGGATCGTGGCTTCCCCAAATAGCGGAGCAAACACGTTCGGCATTAAGGATATCAGGATATATGAATATTCATATCCTGACGGAAGCGGTTTCCCGCCAACAAAAGTATATTTTGCAAAAGAAAGCTCGTCTGCTATGGATGAATCCTTGGCACCCGCCTACTATGCAACGGATACAAACTTAAAGACAGCGTGGAAGACAGAAATCTTGGGTGATTATACTGAAATTAACTTCGTATTGCCAAGGTTAATGGCGGTAACCAACCTAAAAGTGAGATTTTTAAATCAGGATAAATACATAAGCGAATTTGAAGTTCAGGTAAAAACAGAAGATAACAGCTGGGTAACCGCTATTCCAAGAGGAAACTCTAAAGTGCTTTCACAAAATGAGGATTATGAAGAATTTGCTTTTGATACCATAATAGGCAAAGAATTAAAGATTATTGGCTATGGCAGCAGCAATCCTTCCAACCCCAAATTATTTGGCGTATGTGAAGTGACATTGGACTATGACTTTGATAAAGAAGAGGACTTAACAGGAAAAATTGTCCTAACCCCTGAAATGATTTACGTTACGGAAGAGCCAGAACCGCAAAACAACAAGAACAATTTGGTTGACGGTGACCTAAACACCCGTTGGTCCGCTGAATCTTATTACAGGGTAACAGTTATTAAAAGGGGCGGCGGCAGAAAAACCTCTAATTCGAACGTAATCCCTGATAATGCAATTGCCGTTGATGACAGCCATATTCAATACATGATTATTGATTTGGGCAGACAAGTTCCCATTGATAAATTAGGTTTGGCCTTCTATCAGGGTTCATCAAGAAAGACCTACTTCTCAGTTGATTATTCATTAGACGGGGACGAATGGGAAACAATTATGCCAAGGACGGAATCCAGCGGTACGACAAATGATTTTGAATATATTGACTTTAACAATGTTACCGCAAGGTATATTAAAGTTACAGGATATGGCAACTCAAACTCAACAAACTTCTGGTTCAGCGTAACGGAAGTGGAAGTATATAAAAGGTTGTAATAACAAAAAGGGTAGAAGCAATAGCTTCTACCCTTAAATTTTCATTAAATTCAATCCAAAAAGGATATTTTGCCGCCTTCAATGGAAGAAATCCGCGCAAGCGACACTACCTTTATCCCCATATCATCCAAAATCTTTCTTCCAGGCTGGAAACTCTTTTCAATAACAATCCCGCAGCCGGCTAATTTTGCCCCCGCCTGCCTGATTATATCATAAAGCCCCAAAATGGCCTTTCCGTTTGCCAAAAAGTCATCTATTATTAAAACATTGTCGTCTTTAGTTATGTACTTTTTTGAAATCCTGATATTTGAAGTGGTTTGTTTGGTAAAAGAAAAAACTTCAGCGCAAAAACAATCCGGGTCCAAATTAGTGGCGTTATATTTTTTTGCAAAGACAAAGGGGACACCGAACTCATAGGCGCAAAACGCCGCAATGCTGATTCCCGAGGACTCAATGGTTACAATTTTGGTTATATTTTCACTGGAAAACGCCTTTTTAAATTCCATGGCAATGTTTCTTAATAGCTTTGCGTCAACCATGTGGTTTAGGAAACTATCAACTTTTAATATGTCGGGTTTAATAAATTTCCCTTCCTTTAAAATCCGTTCTTTTAATTCCTCCATAAAATGCCCATTCCTTCTATGTACTAAATTTTTAAAACATTATATAACAAAAAATGAGTAATTTCAACGTGTTTTGCGTATCATGAGGGTATTATTCACCTAATAGCGGTTTCTCATGGAGAATGCGTAAAAAATCATCGCAATATCCAAAACCTCATCAAATTCCTTAATCTTTTCATTTTTGCAACTCTTAAGCACACCATTTTCATCATAGTCGTAAACAGGGTCAAAAACACAGATATGCATTCAAATTCCCCAGTTATTTAATGTGTCAGGTAATGGGTTTATGTTTTACAAACGCCCGTTAACAAACCTCGACGGGGCTTTATTAAAGTATAACTGTGTGTATAACAATATAATTTTATGTTAGTTTTTAACTTACACCAAAATCAGCCAATAGGGTTTTAAATAAACAAAAAAGCCAAAGCGTTTGCTTTGGCCATTTTGTTTGGAGCGGAAGACGGGACTCGAACCCGCAACGTTCACCTTGGGAAGGTGACGCTCTACCTTTGAGCCACTCCCGCATTAGCATGAAGTATTATAACATCTAAATGGGATTTTGTAAAGGGTTTTATAAAAATTTTATTTAATATTTTAGCCCCTTTTGCTTGTTATAAACAGTTCATATTTGCAAGCATGCCCGCATATATATTTAGAGAAAATAAATCAAGGGGGCAATATTGTGAAGTGCTATATAGAGGAAAGAACAATAGAGCTTGCTAACTACATCATCGAACACAAATCAACAGTAAGGGAAACGGCAAAAAAATTTAACATATCAAAATCCACCGTACATAAAGACATAACCGAAAGACTCCCTAAAGTTAACTACGCACTTGCCCAAAAAGCAAGGCTTGTCCTTGATGAAAACAAATCCGAGCGCCACATCCGCGGCGGCCTTGCGACAAAAAGAAAATACAGTAATTTAAAAAAACAGCAGCAAGAAAAAATTGAAAACAAATAGACAGGATTACCTGTCTTTTTTTTTGCCCGTTTTAAAATTTATTTAAAGATTATCTAATATTTATGTTACATTTTTGTTAATAACCTTGCTTTTTTTAGCCAACTAATGTATGTTTTATATATATTGGTATATAATATTTATATAGGAAAGGGGTGGCTATAAATGCCTAGCAACGAAACCATGAAGTTTAATATAAATTTTGAAAGGGATGCTGAAATAAAAGAGATTATTACAACTGTGTACCAAGCGTTAAAAGAAAAGGGCTATAACCCCATTAGCCAAATGGTAGGTTACATACTATCCGGGGACCCTACCTATATTACTAGCCACCAAAATGCAAGAAGTATAATAGGCAGAGCAGAAAGGGACGAACTTTTGGAAGTCATTTTAAAAAAATATCTTGA
>JAAYMJ010000377.1 GCA_012521455.1 Clostridiaceae bacterium | reverse complement strand
GTGGCCTTTTTCATGCCCCTCATTTTGTTGGTA
The DNA here is from genome assembly GCA_012521455.1 of Clostridiaceae bacterium. Taxonomy (GTDB): domain Bacteria; phylum Bacillota; class Clostridia; order UMGS1883; family JAAYMJ01; genus JAAYMJ01. Next base: position 1,966 of record JAAYMJ010000377.1, on the reverse strand, counting down.
TATATTTTATTTATTGGTAATATCCTTATTTTTGTGTTATAATTATATAAAAAAGGTGAATGTGATTTATTATGCCATTGGATGCCATATGTGTTAAAGCGTTAGTAAAAGAGTTAAATGATAAAATTGCCGGCGGCAGGGTTGATAAAATATACCAGCCGGAAAAAGATGAGATAACTTTATTAATATATCAAAACAACGAAAACCATAAGCTGGTCTTAAGCGCAAACGCAAGCCACCCGAGAATTCACTTGACAAAACAAAATAAAGAAAACCCGATTTCAGCCCCTCTTTTTTGCATGCTCTTAAGAAAGCACATATCAGGGGGCAGGGTGGTTGAGGTAAAACAGCACGGCTTTGAGAGGGTTGTGGATATTGTAATTGAGTCCATAAATGAGCTTGGGGATTATGTTTTTAGGCATTTGATTTGTGAAATCATGGGAAGGCATTCTAATATAATATTAACCGACGGGGATTTTAAGATTTTAGACAGCATAAAGCATATAGATATTACAATTAGCAGTCAAAGGAACATCCTCCCGGGGTTAACTTACACCGCGCCGCCTTCACAGGGTAAAATTAATCCCCTTGGGCTTTCCAGGGATGAAATATATGATATTTTAAATAAAGATCCCAAAAACACTGCGGCGGACAAAGCGATTGCCAATTTGTTTTTGGGAATTTCCACTTTTGCTTCCCGTGAGATTTTATACAGGGCTTTTGGGAATATTGACATTCATATGGAGGAAGTGGACGATAAATCCATAGATAAGCTTGCGGATGAGGTTTATGACTTTTTCGGGAAAGCGGAACGGGAAGAGTTTTATCCTTGCGTTTTATATCAAAAACAGGACAGAAGGATTGTGGATTTTGCGGCGTATTGCGTAACTTACCGTGATGACTTAAGCGTTGTGCCGCAAAATTATATAAGCTGCGCTTTGGATGAATATTTTGTGGTGAGGGATCAGGCAGAAAGGTTAAAGACTAAGGCGCAGTCGCTAAATAAGTATGTGTCAAACCTTTTATCAAGGCATGAAAAGAAGTTAGCCATGCAGCTTGAAGAACTAAAAGAGGCAAGAAAAAAGGACACTTATAAAATATATGGGGATTTAATTATCGCAAACCTTTACAGGATTTCCGAAAAGCAAAAGGAATTGGTTTGCGAAAATTTTTATGATAATAACAAAGAAATTGTAATCCCTTTGGATGAAAGCTTAAGCCCCAGCAAAAACGCGCAGGTTTATTATAAAAAATACAATAAGGCAAAAAACGCAGAAATTTATGTGACAGAGCAGATTGAGGGGAATTTGAGGGATATTGAGTATTTAAAGAGCGTGCTTTTTGAGATTGAAAGCGCACAAGATATCAAGGATTTGGAAGATATAAAAGAAGAGTTGGTTTCTTCCGGGTTTATGGAAAGGCAAAAGGCCGTCAAAAAGGAAAAAAAGCAAACCCCGAAATTGAGGGAGTTTATTTTCCAAGGCTATCAGATTTTGGTTGGCAAAAACAATGTGGAAAACGATTATTTAACCATGAGGCTGGCCCGCTCAAACGACCTTTGGTGCCATGCTAAAAACATTCCCGGGTGTCATACGGTGGTAAAATATAAGGGGGAGGAGTTTCCCAATGAAGTGATAGAGGCTGCGTGCAAAATCGCGGCGTACTACTCAAAAAGCAAGGGCGCCCCAAACACCCCTGTGGATTACACCCGGATTAAGAATGTTAAAAAGCCAAAAGGGGCAAAAGCCGGAATGGTAATTTATGAGCACTACAAAACAGCCTATGTATCCTGCGATGAGGAATTTATTCGCGGTTTATCACAATAAGTCCCACTTTACATCAGTAAGTTTTTTATGTTATACTTGCAATATCAGATAACGGTGGCGCAGTATTCTAGTCAGATCTACCGAATCCGAAGACGGGCCTAAAAATCCGTTAAAGGGCATATCGATGAAGTTCCTTGTGC
>JAAYMJ010000029.1 GCA_012521455.1 Clostridiaceae bacterium | reverse complement strand
AAGTGGCTGGCGCACCTTGCGTCAGCCCCCTTTTTTTTTTTTATTATTTAAATAATCTATCAGGTTTTTCACCAAAACCGCGGCTTGGGCACGACTTAGCGGTTCATCGGGCTTAAAGGTGCCATCAGCAAACCCTTTCATTATCCCCAAATCCGAAATTTCCTCAATCACATCTTTTGCCCAATGGAAATCGGGCACATCTTTAAATTTTGGCATTTCTACATCACCTTTCCCGATAAATTTCAAAATAGCCGCGGCAATCGCGTTTGCGAATTCATCTTTTGAATTTTTAAGAACTTCCGCGTCAGAAGGATTGTCAATAAAGGCAAGCTCAATTAAAACCGCAGGCATATTTGTTTTTCTTAAAACCCACAAATCAGGCCTTGCCTTTACTTTCCTGTCTTTTAAACCCAAAGCATTAACAATATATTCCTGAATTATCTTTGCCAAATTCCCGGCTACGGACCCTTCTTTGTAGATTAAAGTCTCAACCCCGGTGCCCCCGCCGGCGTTTGCGTGAATGGAAACAAAGTAATCGGCTTTTTGCGCGTTTGCAAGGCTTGTTCTTTCTTCCAATGTCACCTTTTTGTCGTCATTTCTTGTAAATATTATATCTACTCCTGCCTTTTGCAGTTTGCTTCCTGCCTTTAGCGCTACATCCAACACAATATCGGATTCCCTAAGCCCGGATCCGACAGCGCCGGAATCGCTTCCGCCATGGCCTGGATCAATAACTATTTTCATATTATACCTCCATATCCTGCCTTGCAAGACTTGTTTTCTTTATAATCTATTCACTTTGCCGCGTTTTGTTTACTTTTTTCCAAAAAATCCTTTAACCTTTGCACGCTGTCTTCTATGATTTCATCGAGTTCCTTTTCCGTAAACAGCCATTTTAAAAGGGGCGGGAGTTTTTCATAAAGCCATGTAATAACAAAAGCATATTTTAACTCTCCCGTCCCCTTTCCAAATTCACGTTCCGCTTTTACCACCAAATAAAAGGCAATTTCCCTCAGTATCTCCTGATGCCCCGTTTTATATGCCGCAATAACTAGCGCAAAAATAGTAATTATAACAAAAGCAATTGTTAAATAAAAACTCATAATATACCTCCTATTTAAGATTTATTTTCATAACTACACAGGATAAAATAACGCCTATTATGAAAATTAAAACCTGGCTTACTATCAGTTCATATCTCTTTAAAGGTTTTTCTTTAAGCTCGTTTAAATTAACTTTAAGCTCCAAAACATTTTCTTTTAAGTTTTTAACTTCCAAAGCCAAACCCTTTATTTCAACTGTCAATTCATTTAAGTTTGCTACAATACCGTCTTGTTTTTTAACCGTCTCAAACAAAGTCTTTATCTGCTCTTTCATTTGAGCGATTGGAATGTCGTTCATAACACCGCCCCCGGATTTAGAGATTTTTCTCTTTTAGTAAAATAGATTTTGACAATGTATTTCCAATTAGTTTAGCGATTTTTTTGTGGGCAAGCTGGTTTAGGTGGAACCCATCCGTCGTGTAAAACTTTTTATTGCTTTCCCTAATGCCTAACTCCTTAAACAAATCAATGCAATAAACCCCGTGGAACTCGCTTAGTTTTTTTACAGCTTCCACATAATCAAACAAATACAAGCCCTGCCCGTTTTTATAAAATGGCGGTTTCCCGCTGCCTTTTTTGGACTTGCTTCTGTAGGTGGGCGTCAATAAAATAATGTCCGCATACGGGTTTTTGCTTTTTGCTTCATTGATCAGTTTGTTGTAAGCCCCATAAAATGTGTCCGGCCCTTCATCATCAATGTTTCCAAGCGGCACTGAATGGTACCAGTCATTTACCCCGAAACACATTGTGATAATATCAGCAGGGCCTTGGTTTTCTAAATTTTCGCAAACAAAGTTTACACCGCCCTGTTTTGCTTCCAAAGCATTTATCAGGCAGATATCTTTTTGTGAGTAGTTATTAACGGCTTCAAAATTATACTGTTCATTTAGCAAGGTAACATAGGACTTGACATTTTCCGAATCCGAGGACAAATCATCGCCATAAGCCAAAAAGGTATAGCTAGACAAGTCCAATGTGTTATTGCTGGAATTTACCAGCTCAACTGGAAGAAGGGATATGCTGATTTTCCCGTTTTCATCAAGCCCTGCGTAGCCGTTGGGCTTATTTTTGTTTGAAATATACTCAAAACTTGTGGACGGGTATCTTGCTTCAAATGTGTAATACCAGCCGGCGTAAAGCTTTATAAACTCAATAACTTCACCAATGGAAACCGTAACAGTGCGGTTTCCAAAATAAAAAATTGTAACATCCTCATCACTTTCATTTAAAAGTTTAAAGCTAAAACCAGTCGGAACATCCGCCGCCCTGATATCCAAAACATTCCCCTGGCTTGAAAGGCTTATGGACTCAATGAATTTTGGCGTATTATTATTTATAAGCAAATTTGTGTTCCCAAGATGGCAGTAAAATTCTTCCCTTCCCTTTTCAAGGAACGAGCTTGGCAATTTCCCTTCTGAATTTAACGGCGCAATGCCGTAAGGTTTTCCAATGGAGCTTTTAATTTTTTCCAAAGAGCCCAAAACGCTTGGATTTGTGTAATAAAAATAAAAATCAGCAAGTTTGCACTTGCCGGTACTCATATCGCACACTAAAAAGGCGTTTTCCTTTTCCCATACTAAATTGCCGTCTAAAAGCACATCTTCATAAGTCTTATAAAATTTCACAAAACTCAGGTTTTTATTAACCAGCGGCCCCCTGATTGTGAAATAAATTGATTTCAAATGGGCTTCGCTTGGGGAATTTACATTATCAATGTCAACATACCTTACATAAATCCCGTCACCAATGTACTCATCCCAAATAGTTCCTGTAAAATCCGCATAAGCCAAACCCTCGGCCTTAATTTTATCCGCCGTAAGATTTAATTCAGGTATATACTGAATTGGAATCTTTGTATCCTCATCTAGCGGCGCATATCCTAAAGCCTTCCCTTTGTTGGCAGGATTTTCAGGGATAAACCCCAAAGCGTCCTGTTTTGCGTTCCAAATTGCCTTTTCACTTTCTGATACAAAGGTCTTTGATGTAGTTGTAACTATATCGCTTGCGTAAACATACGACCAAGTTCCCGTGCCGTTTGAAGAATACTTAACAAATTGATTGCTAGAACCCCCGGACGGCAAATGTTTATTGCCGGCAGTATTAGGATGGGTATAAACCGTAACCTCGCTGCCGTTTATCTTAATATTACCGTTAATGGTAGAAGACTCAACCCTGGTTGCATTATCAGTT
>JAAYMJ010000376.1 GCA_012521455.1 Clostridiaceae bacterium | reverse complement strand
CGCCCTCCGGTGGAAGCTGGAAGGCAGTAAAGAGCACGGGGACACAGCGAGGGATATTCTAAACGCGTGGGCGCACACTTTAAAAAATATCGGCGGGAACGCGGACAGGTATTTGGCGGCAGGGTTGTTCGGGTACCAGCTTGCGAATGTGGCGGAAATCATGCGGGATTACCCGGGTTTTGACGTTCCTGCCATGAAGGATATGCTTATTAATGTGTTTTACAAGCCCATGAATGAGAGGTTTTTGATTTCCAATGAATACGGACGGGACCACAACGACGCCTATATCACAAATTACTGGGCAAACTGGGATTTGTGCAATATGGCTTCCTGCGTTGCCATTGGGATTTTTACCGACAGGAAAGACATTTTTGATGTGGGGATAAATTATTTTAAAAACGGGGCAGGGAACGGTTCCATTTACCACGCAATACCCTATGTGTTTGAAGATGAAAACCTTGCCCAGTGGCAGGAGTCAGGCCGGGATCAGGGGCATGCCAATTTAGGAATCGGGCTTATGGCGTCCGTTTGCGAGATGGCGTGGAATCAGGGGATTGACCTGTATTCTTACGCCAACAACAGGTTTATGTACGCGGCGGAATATGTGGCAAAGTACAATAACGGCGAGGACGTGCCTTTTGTTACCTATGAATGGGGCACGGGGCAGCGGGGGGATTTGCAGTCGCACACCGCAATTTCCGACGCAGGCCGCGGTGAAATGCGCCCCATTTGGGAGATGATTTACAACCACTACGCTAACCGCAAGGGGTACTCTGTGCCCAACATAGCAAAGCGGGCGGGGATAATGCGCCCCGAAGGGGGCCCCGGAGGGCATGCCACCACCTTTGACCAGGTGGGGTTTGGGACTTTGCTTTACACCCGTGAAAAGAAGGGTGAATACAGGAAAGTGCCTGAAGGGGAAATTAAAGACGGGGTTTACAGGATTATCTCTACCTTGAGCAAAAAAGCGGTGGAAGCAAAAGAGGGGGAAATAGTGCAATCAGAAAAGTCGGAAAATGACGCGCCAAGATAGGTTATAACCCATCTTGGCGGCGGGGAGTATTCCATAATAAATGCCGCGGAAAATTTAGCGCTGGAAGTTAATAATTCGTCCTATGAAAACGGGGCAAAGCTGGTTATGGGGGAATTTAAAGACAGGAATAATCAAAGGTTTGGCTTTATCCCTAAAGAGGAAAACTCATTCAGGATTATACCTTCCCACAGCGGGAAGGCGCTGGATGTGGAAGGGGCGTCAATGGCAGACGGGGCAAAGATTATACAGTACAGGTACACTTTGGCGAAAAACCAGCATTTTGAGCTTGAATTAATAAAGGAACTGCAAAAGGATGACAGCATTAAAATTTTTGTGCGGGGAAAGCGGCTTTATATGGATGAAAGCCCCCAAATTATAAATGACAGGGTCATGGTGCCTATGCGGGCAATTTTTGAAAAGCTTGGGGTAAAAGTTTCTTATGATGATTACGAAAAAGCGGTTTTTGCCAAAAAAGACGGCTTAAATTTGGTGATAAAGATTAATGATACTTTGGCAAAAGTAAATGATGTGGAATTGACTTTGGACACACCGCCTTTGATTATAAATGATAAAACCTTCGTTCCCGCAAGGTTTGTGGCGGAAAGCTTGGGCTGTACGGTGATTTGGAACGGGGATGAAAAAATTGTGGAGATAAATTATTAGGGATTGAAAAGGCACTCTTTTGAGTGCCTTTTTGTTATGGACAAAGGGGTGAATTACGTTATGTTACGGTAATAAATATGTAATCATGCAAAAAAAGGGTTTTTGCTTTTTGTGGAGAAATATGGGAGTAGAAGGGGT
>JAAYMJ010000375.1 GCA_012521455.1 Clostridiaceae bacterium | reverse complement strand
TTCCCGTTCCATATCTTTTAGGATTGCAAGTTTTGATGAAAGGCCGTCCATTTGGGCGGAATTTGCGTTGTATTTGTTTTTTTCCTCTTCCACCTGCTTTGCAAGTTCGTCCCGCGCTTTTAGTTTATTTTGTTCTTCGTTTTTTAATTTCGCAAGAAGGCTCTCAAGTTCTTGTTTTTGCTTTTTAATTTTTTGGATTTTTTCTATAAGCCCGGATTTTTTTGCTTCTTCATTTTTTAAGTCAGTGGCAAGTTTTTGTTTTTGTTCTTCAAAATTTTCCTCAAAATAGGTAAAGTTTTCAATCCTGCTTTTAACATCGGAAAGAAGGATATTGCTTTTGGATATTTTATCCCTCAAGCTTTCCAAATAGGTTGATTTTTCCCTGATTTCAACTTCGCACGCCTCAAGCTCATCATTTAGCTTTTCAATTTCTTTTTGGCAGAGCTTTAAAACCTGGTTTTTATATTCAAGTTCACGGTTTAATTTTTCAAATTCTTCTTTTTGCGCCTTTTCTTTTTCTAACCTTTCCTCAATTTCCTTTTTAAATTCCTCAATTTTTTCTTCCTTGTTTTTTATGTCATTTGAAATTACGGCAATGTCCCCTTTTAGGGTTTCAATCAATAATGCGGCGCTGTTTTTTTCGCCCGAGGTTTTTTTGATGTTTTCGTTATCCTTTTCAATTTCGACGTAGAGTTTGTTTGTTTCATCTTCAACCTGTTTTTCCTTTTGTTTTTGTCTTTCCAAATCCGAAGCTAAAATCTTATATTCTTCCTTTAGCTTTTCTAAAGCTTCCCTGTTTTTGTCAATGATATTTAAACCCAAGCTCACTTCGTATTTTTTGAGCATTTCATAAAGCTTTAAGTATTCCTTTGCCTTTTCGGCCTGCTTGGACAGGGGTTCTAGCTGAAGTTCAAGCTCATTTATAATATCGCTAACCCTGATTAGGTTTTCTTCCGCCTGGGAAAGTTTTCTTTGAGCTTCAAGGCGGCGGTATTTATATTTTGAAATCCCCGCGGCTTCCTCAAAGATTTGCCTGCGGTCTTCCGATTTTACCGAAAGGATTTCGTCAATTTTTCCCTGACCTATTATGGAATACCCGTCGCGGCCTAACCCTGTGTCCATGAAAAGCTCATGCACGTCTTTCAGGCGGCAGATATTCCCGTTAATTAAATACTCGCTTTCCCCTGAGCGGAAAATCCGCCTTGTTACTGTAACTTCGCTGTAATCTAAGGGAAAGATTTTGTTTTCGTTGGATATGGTTATGCTCACTTGCGCAAATCCCGTGGGCTTTACTTCTTCGGTCCCTGCAAAAATGACGTCCTGCATATTGCCGCCCCGCAGGTTTTTGGCGCTCTGTTCGCCTAGGCACCACCTGATGGCGTCGGCGATGTTGCTTTTGCCGCTTCCGTTTGGGCCGACTATTGCGCAAATGTTTGCGTCAAGTTCTAATACGGTTTTGTCCACAAACGATTTAAAGCCTTGAATCTCTATCCTCTTTAGATACATACAAACACCTTTTGTCATAAAATTTCTCAATAGTATTTATTTTACCATATTTTTTTAGGTATTACAAATAAAAATCCTCTAAAATCCGCTAAAATAAAGAAAGGCTGCCTAACGCAGCCTTATTTTTCCGCGTATACGCGCTATGGACAAAAACCAATTTGGATTTTGTTTTTTAAGCTATCATCAAGATTGCCCATAATGGCGGCGCCATTTGGGTTATCCTTCAACGTTTTTATGAGCAAAACCATGTAAAATAAAGAAAGACTGCTTGCGCAGTCTTTCTGTATCCTAAAAAGGAGGGAAAATGAAAAAAGTTTGTGTGTGTTATATCGGTTGTGGTACAATTTAATAATACCACATTATATTGGTTATGACAATATAATTTTTGTACTAATTATATATATTTTGAAAAATAGTTTTGTATAGATTATACAATTATTTTTCATAATCCACGCAAACACGGTTTAAAGCAACGCTTCTTACGAAGGAAGCAACTTTTAGGTGCTCGGGGTGGTCTTGGTAGGTTGAAAGCCCTTCTTTGTCTTGAAATTCGCTGTATAATACAACATCAAAATCGTTTGCCTTATTGAAGTTATACCCCACTTCGATTTTTTGAATGGTTGGCACCTTATCTTTTAAGCCTTCCAAGTCCTTTTTCATTTTTTCCATGATTTGCGCTTTATTTAACCCTTCATGTCCGTCTTTGATTTTCCATGTCACGATATGAACTACCATAATACCTCTCCTTTTGTTTTTATTTGATTATAGCAAATGATTAAAAAAACGCAAGGGTAGCCCCTTGCGTTTTTTATATTAGTAATTTGACCTTGCCTGGTATGTGGTGTGCAATAATTTATGGGACTTATGGCCGCCAGGCTCTCCAAGGAATTCTTCGTATAGCTTTTTAATATATGGGTTTTGATGGCTCTTTCTAACTTTTAGCTTTTTGTCTTCAGAGTAAAGCGCCTTTGCCCTTTCCTTTTTAACGTCAACATCCATGTAAACCTTGGAGTGAACGATTGGCTGG
>JAAYMJ010000374.1 GCA_012521455.1 Clostridiaceae bacterium | reverse complement strand
TTTTGACAACGAAAAAATCACCCTCTGTGATATCTTCAAAGAGGGCGAATCTGGCAATTTCCGTGCTCCTTAGCGAGGTTAAATACATTATTGCGCTAATCACAACCAATATATTTAAAATAAATATCAAAAGCTTCATTTGCTTTTTCATTATATTTCACACCTTTTGTATGCTAATAGGAGGCAACACAATATTTTCATTATTTGTTTTCAGTATTTTGCCCGCCTGTAAATGTAACGGGAACAGAAGGTGAAATTGTAGCAATTGAATGTTTATAAATCATCATTTGCTTATCCTCATCCTCAAGTATTATAATAAAGCTGTCAAACCCTCTGATATACCCTTTTATCTGAAAACCGTTTGTTAAATAAATGACCACCTGGCTTCTGTCTTTCCTGACTTGATTTAAAAAAACATCTTGTAAATTAATTGATGGTTTCATAACCTACCTCCTGTAAAATCTCATTTAACATATCACTCATACTTCTTGCAGCATCAATCCTTATAGCCCTTTTATTCCTTCTTTGCCAAGTAATTTGCCTTTTTGCGTATCTCCTGGTGTCGCGCTTTAGTATCCTTATCGCGTCATCCAATGTTGCAATTCCTTTTAAATAGCATATTATTTCTTTATACCCCAGTCCCATTTGTGCCGTCTGCCCCAGGAGATTGTTCGTATAAAGATATTTGACTTCTTCAACCAAACCATCTTTTACCATCTTGTCTACGCGGTCATTTATTTTATTATATAGTGTTGCCCTATCCAATTCAAGGGTGAAATATATCTCATTATAAAAAGATTTGTTAGGTTTTGTTGAATCCTCATATTCTTTTTTGTTTTTTCCCGTAAGCAGGTTTATCTCAAGTGCCCTTATTACCCTCTTTACGTTGTTGGGATGAATTTTTCCCGCCGCGAAAGAATCAATTTCGCAAAGCATATTGTATAAGTGGTCCTTGCCTTTTTCCCTATATAGGTTTAACAAATACTCCCTTACGGATTCATCATTTTGGGTTGTTTCAAAATTTATGCCGCTGACAACCGAATCAATGTATAACATCGTGCCGCCGGTCAAAATCACGTTTTTACCCCTGGCCCTTATATCCTCTATTGTCCCGTGGGCAAGTTTTGCGTATTCAGCAACTGAAAAATTCTGCGTCGGTTCAAGAATATCAATAAGATGGTGCCTGACTCCTTTTCTTTCCTCAAGGGTTGGCTTCGCCGTGCCTATATCCATCATTTTATATATTTGCATGGAGTCGGCTGAAACAATTTCTGCGTCAATCTTTAACGCAAGTTCAATCGCCAGACTCGTTTTCCCCGACGCCGTGGGGCCCGTAAGTACAATAAGCGGAAGGCTCCGCATGGTGCTTCCCCTTTCTAAGCTTTCCTAGACTATGCGTTTGAACATTTTTTCAATCTGGTATTTTGTCATTGTTATCATTATGGGTCTTCCATGGGGACAACTTTTTAAGTCTTTTTCAAAAACATCGTCCACAAGGCGGGTTGCTTCTTCCTTTGTCAATATTCCGTTTGCTTTTATGGAAGATTTGCAGGCTATCATCTTTAGTGCTTCTTCATGGAAGTTTGAAATGTGTTCTTTTGCGTGGTTTAAAAACAGGTTTAAAATTTCAATAAAAACGCCGCCAACATCGGAAAAATCAATATCACAAGGTGATGTCCTTATCACAAGGGAATTATTGCCAAAATCATCAATTTCAAATCCCATTTTAAAAAATGTGTCTTTGTGTTGATTTGCGCAATCCATTTCCACCTTGGTTAAGTTCACTACTTGAGGAACCATTAAAATCTGGGCCGGGACACTTTTTTTCAAAAACTCTTCTTTCAGCTTTTCAAAATTAAGCCTTTCATGTGCGGCGTGCTGGTCAACCATGATCATTTCATTTTCAGTTTCAATGATGATGTAGGTATTAAAAAGCTGGCCGACGTATTTGTAATCAGGAATTCCGGCCTCCCCTTTTAACCCGTCATGCCATGTTTCATCCCGAGTTTTTATTGTGTATTTCTCATCTTCGGTCTTTGGTGTTTTTTCCTCACCGTTTGAAAATTTATTTATGTCAACCTTTATAAAAGAGCCGCTTTGATGTGTAGAGTCCTTAACCTTTAATTCATTATCCCTTAAAACGCTTGCGCTTTTGTCTTCTTTTATTATCCGGGCTTTTGTGAAAAGTGTTTGCTGTTTTGCCTCAGTCTGCTCTCCTACAAATTTTAACGCGCCTTTGTTTGCGTCCTTGATATCCGAAAAATCCAAATGGTCCTTTTGGTTTAAATGCGCATTTTTTACGCCGTAAAAAACTAAATCATAAATATCCTGGTCTTGCGCGAATTTCACTTCGGTTTTCGCAGGATGGACATTTACGTCCACTAAAAGGGGATTAATTTTAACGTTTAAAACCCCCACCGGAAATCTCCCTGTCATAAGAGTGTTTTTATAGCTTTCAGAAAGGGCAAAAGACAACACGCTGTTTTGGACATACCTTCCGTTTACGAAAAAAATCTGCATGCTTTTGTTTGGACGGCTCAATTTTTCATTCCCTACAAAGCCATAAAGGCTTATCCCTTTGTTTTGATAATTCACTTCAACCATATTGTTTGCAAAATCTTTCCCGTATATTGCGTAAATGGCGTTATTTAAATTATTGTCCCCGGGAGTGAAAAACACTTCTTTGCCGTTATTTATTAGTTTTATTGATATGTCAGGATGGGACAGCGCAATTTTTTGGCAAATGTCAATTATGTACCCGGCTTCCGTCGAGTCTTTTTTTAAAAACTTTAATCTTGCAGGGGTGTTAAAGAATAAATTTTTAACTGTTATGGTTGTCCCGTCGGGGCAGCCTGCCAAACTTGACTCAACTAATTCTCCCCCCACAATTTTGACATAACTTCCGTCGCTTAATTCCTTCATTTTAGTAAAAAGCTCGACTTCGGATACGGCGCTAATTGAGCAAAGCGCCTCCCCCCTAAACCCCAATGTGTGTATGGACTCCAAATCCGCTTCCGACTTTATCTTGCTTGTGGCGTGTCGCAAAAACGCCCGGGTTGCGTCTTCCATATCCATACCGCAGCCGTTGTCCGTAACCCTGATGTAGGATATCCCGCCGTTTTTAATTTCAACAATGATGTAGGTTGAGCCTGCGTCAATGGAGTTTTCCAATAGTTCCTTAACAACAGACGAGGGCCTTTCTACCACTTCACCCGCGGCAATTTTTTCAGAAACCGCCCTGTCTAACACTTGTATCCTTCCCATAAAAAACTACTCCTTGGCCCATTTTTCTAATCTGTAAAGTATGTTTAACGCCTCAATGGGAGTGAGGGTGCTTGTGTCAATTTTTTTGATTTCCTCAAGTATTTTTTGCCCTTTAAAATCCCCGAAAGAAACCTGCAGCTCATCATCCTGGGCTTTTGCGATTTTGCTTGATATATTTACGTCTTTTGACTTATTAATATCCGACTCCTCAAGCTGTTGCAGAATTTCTTTCGCCCGCTTGATTACCTCGTTGGGTATTCCCGCAAGCTTTGCAACCTCAATGCCGTAGCTCCTGTCTGCGCCCCCAGGGACTATTTTCCTCAAAAAGGTGATGTAGTCCCCCCGGAGTTTTACGCTAACGCACAAGTTTTTAACGCCGGCAATTTTCCCCTCAAGCTCGGTAAGCTCGTGGTAATGGGTCGCGAAAAGGGTTTTTGCCTTAATTTTTAAAGCTATGTACTCAATCACCGACCATGCGATTGAAAGGCCGTCGAAAGTGCTTGTCCCCCTGCCGATTTCATCTAAAATGAGGAGGCTTTTTTTGGTGGCGCCTTTCAAAATGGCGGATACTTCGTTCATCTCAAGCATAAAAGTGCTCTGCCCCGTTGCCAAATCGTCGCTTGCGCCAACGCGGGTGAAAATTTTGTCGCAAATTCCCACTTCACAGTAGCTTGCGGGCACAAACCCCCCCATTTGGGCCATAATCACAATCAGCGCGCACTGGCGCATATAGGTGGATTTTCCCGCCATATTTGGCCCGGTTATAACGGACAAAAACTCCTCACTGGATAGATACGTGTCGTTTGGCACAAAAAGGGAGTCCGTCAAAGTCTGTTCAACAACAGGGTGGCGCCCGTCTTTTATAATTATATTTTCGCCATTGTTGACAACGGGTTTTACATAGTTATTCTTTGAGGCAACATAGGCCAAAGCCAAAACCGCGTCAATATTTGCAAGTATGTTTGCCATTTTCTGAATCCTGTCGCTGGCCTGTGCCACCTTATCTTTTATATATAAAAAGGCATTGTATTCTAAGTTTGTAATTTTTTCCTCAGCGCCTAAAATTAAGCTTTCAATATCCTTAAGCTTTTGGGTGATAAACCTTTCCCCGTTTGCGATGGTCTGTTTTCTTACATAATAATCGGGGACTTTTCCCAAATTTGAGGATGAAACTTCAATGTAGTAGCCAAAAACCTTGTTAAATCCCACTTTCAAATTTTTAATGCCGGTCTTTTCCCTCTCCTCGTTTTCGATTTGGGCAACCCAGTCCTTGCCTTCGGTGATGGCCTTTCTTTGAAGGTCGATTTCCTCATCAAATCCCGTCTTTATTATACCACCGTCACGGAGGGATACCGGGGGGTCATCCACAATCGCCCTGTCAATTAAGTCAAAAATGTCCGAAAGCAGGTCAAAATCCCTATAAAACTTTGCAAAGATATCGGCTTTAAAGTTTTTAATAAGCTCATGAATTTTGGGAAGCTCGCCCAAGGAGTTTTTTAGGGAAATTAAATCCCTTGCGTTTACCGTCCCGACGGATACCTTGCTCAAAAGCCGTTCCAAGTCGTACACATATTTTAAATGGTCCCTGATTTCTTCCCTTAAGGAAAGTTTCATAACCCCTTCTTCCACAGCGTCCTGCCGCCTTTTTATTTCGGTTATGTCCAAAAGGGGGTATAGGAGCCATTTTTTTAATAGCCTTGAGCCCATTTTAGTCTGCGTTTTATCTAAAACCCAAAAAAGGGAACCTTTTTTCTCTTTGTTGCGCATTGTTTCAATAAGTTCTAAGTTTCTGACCGATGACGGGTCTATATTTAAAAAAGAATTTTCGCACGTTACTTTTATGTCGCTTATATGTATTAAGTTTGCCTTTTGAGTTTCAATTAAATATGCAATCAAGACTCCCGCGGAAATAAGCAAATTTTCGTTTATGGATTTTATTTTCTCAAGCTTTTCCCCAAAGTGTTCCGCTAGCGCTTCCTGCCCTTTTTGTACTGCCAAATCGTCATAGTTAAAAATCAAAACCCCGCTTTTGCCTTCAAAAAAGGATTTTATGTCTTTATCAGAAAGGGCCTCCATGTTTAGCGCCGCTTCAACAGGGTCTATGCGGGATAAAATACCTGTAATTTCATTTTTTGGATTTTTAAAATCTGCGACCACAAATTCCCCCGTTGAAATGTCGGCGTAAGAAAGTGAATAAATATCGCCTTTTTTGTATATGCAGGCAATGTAGTTGGTCTTTCTTGAATCCAGTATGTTTTCATCCAAAATTGTGCCGGGGGTGATGATCCTTACAACTTCCCGCTTTACAATGCCCTTTGCTTTTGACGGGTCTTCCATCTGCTCGCAAATGGCCACTTTGTATCCCTTAGATACAAGCCTTGATATATATGTATCGGCGGAATGGAAAGGCACGCCGCACATGGGCGCCCTTTCCTCCAGCCCGCAATCCCTGCCTGTTAAGGTTATTTCCAATTCTCTTGACGCGATGATTGCGTCTTCAAAAAACATTTCATAAAAGTCTCCAAGGCGATACATTAATATAGCATCTTTATACTGCTCTTTTATTTTTTTGTACTGCTGCATCATGGGAGTAAGTGTCGCCATAGACTTTTAATCCCCTTTCGATTAATTAACCACAGCTGGAACATGAGCTGCAGCTTGAACCGCAGCAACCGCCCGCGTCCTTTTGTGGTCCTTGTACATAGTAGGCGATAATTGCGTTCATATTGTCAATCATTTGTGAAAATTCAGCTTGCGCTTTTAAAAAGTTGGATAGCGTCTGGTTTGATTCCATCTTTTCATATTCTTCGTTTAGTATATTCCTGATTTCCTCAAGCCTTTCTTCGCTTGGCTGCGTTTCGTTGATTTCTTTTACAAGCTGTATTCTTACCTTGTTGTAGTCATTTAGAAGCTTCATGGCTTCTGCGTCATTTTGCTGGGCAAGTTCTGCCTCTTTTAAGTTTTTGAAT
>JAAYMJ010000373.1 GCA_012521455.1 Clostridiaceae bacterium | reverse complement strand
GCGTGTACCCTTCTGATTTCGCCAACCTCTTGGTTTTGGCTTTGCACAATCCCGCTTACCAAAAGCTGCCCCCTCGTTACCGTGTCCCCTACTTTTACAAGGCTTTGCCCGCTTCTTACAATCATGTTTTGGATTATCCCGTCCTTTGTTGAAACAATATTGCAGGGATCATCCTCGGATAAAACCGGGGGCGCCTCGTCTCTTTCCTTCACCTTTACATAAGCGGTTGTGCCTTTTATGTCAACCCAAAGCCATGAAAGCTCGTCAAGCTGGATTAGCGCCTCATTTTTTAGCTTGTTTTGGTCTATGCTATATTTTACCACACCCACTTTAAGACCGCAAGATGATAGCACTTCTTTTATATGTTCTACGCTCACCCTTTCGTTTCCGCTTACTTCAATTGCCCAGATAAACCGGCTTAAAAACAAAATCAACAGCGCTATGACAAACACGCAAACAAAAAAAGCCTTGCGCTTGCGGTAGCGGTATAATATGAGGGGAAGGCCCTCTTTTTTTAAGATTTTAATCTTCACATGGGCCTTTCTTGAAATCCCTTTTAAATTCTTAAAGCCCTTCGTGCTGATTTTTAAAATCATGCGGCTGTTGCCGACTTTTTTTATGTCCCAAAGATAAATATTGCGCTTTATTGCCATATTGATAAAGCGCTCCAAAAAAGGCCCTTGCACCTCAATAACCAAGTATCCCCTAAGATAATTTATCGTGCTTATAACCATAATACATACCCCTTAGTCTATGTACTGTATGGATTTTATTTTCCCTTTCAATAAAACCGACTCATCGGTTATGTTTTTAATGCTTAAATCCGCCCCCTCAATTTTGATAACCCCGCATTTTGAGTTGGCCTTAAAGGAATTTTCGTCATAATCAATTATCCCCTTGTAATTTTCCAAAATAAGCTCCGAATCCCCCGTAAGATAAATTTTAGGCTCATCCAGCACAATATCCCTTGGAAGTTCCAGAGCCTCGGTGATTTTTTCCTTTATTTTTACTTCATCTTTTTTGCTCTTTTTTTTCCTCATTTCCCACCATTTCCTTTTTAGTCTTTTATATAAGATTATGCGAATATGAAAGTTTAAATAACAATATTATTATATAAAAATACAAAGGAGTGGTTTTGTGGGCGCACTGTTTTTTATAATCGCAATCCTTATCGCGCTATTTCCCCAAAACGCCATTTACGGCGGCATGGAGGCTTTAAAAACCTGCGCGAACGTAATCATCCCCTCCCTTTTCCCCTTTTTTATCTGCACAAGGGTAATTATAAAAACCCCCATTTCGGATAAAACCGCGAAACTTCTTTCCCCCATAATGGGGCCGTTGTTTAACTTAAACGGGTATTCATCCATTGCCTTTTTTTCAGGGATATTAAGCGGCTATCCCCAGGGCGCAAAGGCGGTGGTTACCCTTTATGAAGAGGGGAAATGCACAAAAACCGAATGTGAGAGAATGCTTGCCTTTTGCAATAACTCAGGCCCCCTCTTTATAATCGGGGCAGTGGGGGCGGGGATTTTAAAAAGCCCGGCCCTCGGGCATGTGCTATATATTGCCCACCTTTTGGCGGCCGTAACTTGCGGGATAATTTTTAGATTTTACAAAAGGCGGGATAAAAATATTTTTGGCAAAATGGATATTTTCCCAAAGAATAAAAAAACAAATTTCGGGATAATATTTTCAGAATCCGTGTCTGATTCTGTCATAACCATACTAATAGTATGCGGCTATATTGTTTTTATGTCCGTATTTTTAACCCTCTTAGAAAAGATTGGGGCGTTTTTCATCCTTGAAAAATACATCTTCCAATCCTCCCCCTTTTCAAAAGGCATAATCCGTGGCTTTTTTGAAGTGTCTTTAGGGGTAAAAACCCTGGGCAGTGTTGGGAAATTATCCCTTCTAAAATTGTTCCTGATAGGCCTTTGTATTGGATGGGGGGGTTTGAGCGTGCATTTTCAGTCGCTTGGGCTTATTAAAGGCAAGTTTTCCCCTAAAACCTACTTTATAGGAAAAGCACTATCGGGCCTGTTTACGGGGCTTTACTCGGTTTTAATTTTAAAAATATTCCCCATAGCAATAAAAACCTCGGCTGGTACATATCCTGACATTAAGGATACCTGGCAGAAATCCTTGGCCCTTTTGGCGTATTATTTGGTTTTCATGCTTTCATTAAGGCTTATATCCTACATCAAGGAAAAATAAATTGCCAGATTTATCCTAGAATGTATGAAGTTTTTTTGCGCAAAATAAAATTACGAAAGATACTTGAAAACTAAATGAAGGGATACGATAGAATGAAGAAGAAAAAGGTTTTGTTATCGCTTGTCTTAACCTTTATACTGCTTTTAACATCCACTGCTTATTCACAAACCCCATACAATTTCAGAAACTATCCCGCGCAGATTAAAATCACGGGAAGCGCCGTAAACGTTAGAAGCGGCCCTTCCACCAGCTTTATGAAAGTCGGGATGGTCTACAAAGGCCAAATCATAGATTGTGTGGGGAAAATCGGTTCTTGGTTTGTAGTACATCTTGAAAACGATACCGTGGGGTGTGTTTCAGGATCCTATGCCCAGCCCTATTATCCCCCAGCCCCATCAACGCCTAAACCAACACCAAAACCAACGCCGACACCTGCCAAGACCCCCACAGTAACCTCCACTCCCGGCACGGGAACAATCACCCCGACCGCTATGGAGCAGGAAATGCTAAACCTTGTAAACCAGGCCCGCAAGAGCGCGGGGCTACAACCTTTGTCCTTTGACCCCGAGCTTATTAAGCTTGCAAGGCTAAAATCCCAGGACATGGCAAACAAAAACTACTTCTCCCATACCTCCCCAACCTATGGCTCACCCTTTGATATGCTAAAATCCTTCGGCATAAGCTATAAATACGCGGGTGAAAACTTGGCAGGAAACAGCTCGGTTCAGGCTGCCCATGAATCCTTGATGAATTCGCCAGGGCACAGGGCAAATATCCTAAACGCAAATTACAACTATATCGGTATCGGCATTGTGAAAAGCAGTAAATACGGGTATCTGTTCACCCAGCTGTTTGTAGGAAGATAATAAAAACCCCCCTTTACGGGGGGTATTTTTTTATAAAGCCCAAAGCTTCTGCCAGCGCCCCGCTCTTTTGGGAAAACGCCGCAAGGCTTGCATGAAACAAAAAAGCAGGCTTTTGCCTGCTTTTTATTTATTAAACAATATATGCTTTTTTTCATAAAACGGCAAATCCCGCTTTATACCCATTTTGACACAAGCACATAAATATAATAAAACGCCTTAAAAATCAGGGAAACCTCCGCAATCCCCCCGAGGGCGCCGGTTACAACCCTTCTCAAATTATTGGACTCCAAAATCTTTACATACTGCAAGCCCCAGTCAATAAAAAGCAAAAACAAGCACGCTAAATCAAATAAAAAGTGGGTCCTTATACCAAAGGGGAGCAGCACAAGCATAAGGATTTGCCCAAAAATTATCCCGGTACACCGTGCGCAGTAGGAAAACTGCCAGTTCCCTATATGAAAACTCCTGTCCGCCCTTTGATGGCACCTTTTCCCCGCCAGATTAAAAGCCTTAAGGTACAGTTTAAAAGGCAAATCGCGCATTTTATCACCCTAAAACCTTTTCCCGCAGTCCTGACAAATGTGCTCAACCCGCGTTGTGGTTTTTTCGCCCCTTCCGCAAAAGCCGCACAAAAGCCCAACCCAGTCAAAGAGCAAAACCCCTATGCAGGCATTGCACAAGTTATAATCATCTTTTTCCGTGTACCTGTCAGTTATGGTATGAATTCTTCTTGAGCCGCAGTTCGGACAGACCATAATTACCTCCATATCATTCAAAAATCAAATTCATGGAAGGCGGGACAATTTGAACATAGGTTTGCCCACCGTCATTAATTGAAAGCGCGCTTCCGTCGCTTAACTTATACACGGTTTTTTCAGCCCTCTTTGCTTTCTCCCATGTGATTGGCACCATTTGTCCATTGGTGATGTAGTACCCCTCACCCTTTCCAACGGTGCTAAAATCAAGCCGGGGAGAGCCGTCACCCAAAGGAAAGCTTTTTACTTTCATAATAATAATGTTTTTAGCCATCAACTGGGCATCCTCAACAATGGGATGGGGCTGGCCGTTAATATATCTTATGTATTTTTTCTCATTTTCGTCATAAATATAAGAAACTTTATAAAATTTAGCGTAGGGTATTTCAATTTTATTTACCGCCTGCCCCTGCGGCGTTATGTCTTCCTTGCTTTTTTCAAACACCGGCGCGGTATCGCTTTCTAATCGGTAGCCCTGCTTTTGGGCCTGCTTTAGGATGTTTTCAATGCTTGTGTAGGAGGAGTGGTAATCCCCCTTGTATTTGCGCTCCCGCCAAAAAATTGTGCCGTCGTGATAAAGCCCGTTTATATTATTCACCTTCAGGCTTGAAATATCGCTTTGCGCCTTCGGGCTCCAGCCGTGATGGACATAAATCGCGTCATACTCCAAAGCGTAATCCAAAAAGTAGTGCCTCGAGGACCTCACGGGCCCGATTTTTTTGGTTTCAACATCTTTAAACAAGGCAAACAGGCGGGTTGCTGAGCCTTCAACATACATTTCATAAATGGTGTGGGCGTCCACAAGCCCGCTGTGAGGCCGCGCGTTTTTGTCGTCATTGTCAATCATAACCCCGATATTGCGCATTTTGCTTTCCGGCTTTTGGGGCTCCTCTACAATTTCAACTTCTTCTTCCACAACCTCTTCTTCCACAACTTCGCCCGGCAACTCCACAGGATCCGTTATTGCTTCCTTCTTCCCGCATGAGGACAGGGCCAGGCATGCACATAAAAAAATAAAGAGCAGAAATCTTTTCAAAATATAACCCCCTTTTTTATATCATAACACAAATTATAACCAAATACAATTCATATATAAACTAACAAATGTTGACAGTAATAAATTAAACTTATATAATTAAAAAAAATAATTCAGGTGATATTCATGGAAAATAATATGGAATTAAATAAAAAAAGCATAAGCCGCCAAAGCGTTATAACCACCGCGATTTTAGCGGTTTTAAGCTTCCTTCCCTTTTTCCCGGGGTTTTACAGGTATATAACCATCGCAATTTCGGCGCTTATGCTTTTATTGTTTTTTGGCGATGAGTTTTATCTTATGATTGGCGTTTTTATGTTCTTTTACGAACAGCTGATATTTTCCGCGGGAAACCCCGCTTACAGGATATTTTCATATCTTTTACTAATCAAGGTATTTTTCTTCCAGCCAAAAAAAATAAAGCTGAACGTGATTTTCCTACCCACCTTTTTAATAATTTTGCTCTATTGCGCCTTCGCGCTAATTAACGCTGACGTTTCAGTCTATGTCCAGCAGTTTTTGCAAAGGGGTCAAATCCCGCCGTCCGCTTTTGAAATTAATTTCAGGATTGTGCTTACCACGATTTTTGATATTTTATTTGTATATTTAATCGCCCACATTGTAAACGGGGACACTACGCTGTTTGAAAAAATCTGCAGGATATTCATAATATCCGCCATTATTTCAGGGCTTTACGGCATTTTTTCAGGAAACACCATGGAGTATTTTTTAGGCTATTCCGCCACAGGCGAAATCAGGGTAACAAGGTACCGCGGCACTTTCCCCGACCCCAATTACGCAAGCTTTTTTTATAACATGGCATTATTTATGCTAATTAGCTTAAAAAACATATTTAAAAACAAATATGTGCGCATAATCCTGGTTTTTGCCCTTTACTTCCTCATAATCGCCGCCGCCAGCATAACGGGGTTTTTATGCAATTTATTAGCCCTTGCACTTTACATTATAATTAAATACAAAAAAAAGTCCCCGCTAATCCTCTTTGTTGCCGCCGCGCTGATTTCTGCCATTATCCTTTCGGTAATTTATATCCCGCCTGTCAGGAACTTGTCCATTATAAAAAACATTGAAATCAGGATACAAAACCAGTATCTTGAAGGGGACGTTTCCGACAGTGACGCCCTAACCAGCGGGAGAACGCGGCAGTGGAGGCTTTATTGGGATTATTTCAAAAAGCAGGACAGCTTTAAAAAAGCCTTCGGGGGAAATATTGTATCCACAAGCAATTTTGACCCTTACTTTGCAAAAAACTTTAAGCGCATGCCCCATAATGCCTATCTCGGGTTTTTATTAAACTTCGGGGTTTTAGGCACCATATTTATTATGGGCGCATGGATTATTAAAAATATAATGTATTTTATAAGATACAAAAAAGAACAAAACAGCGCCCTCGTTGCAATCATTCTTTGCAATTTCATCTGGTTTTTCTATGGCGCGGCCCTTGATTATTTTGCCGACTGGAAATTCTTTTTCTTCTATTTCTTATAAAAAAAGATGTGTTTCAAAGCACATCTTTTTTATGTATCTAATCCCTCATAAAACCCCTTATTATCTTTTTAATTTATATAATCCCATAGAATTTATAAAAATTTTTTACCCTTTCATCTTTTAAAATAGGCCTGTGGATTTGCAATAAATTCATGCCGGTGCAGTTATTCCCTTCAATTATTGTAATACCGCTATCCGTAAGCGCAACATCCCACCCGGCATATTTAATATAGGGGTGTTTTTCCGCCAAAGCAATGATTTCTTCTTTTATATTCTCCCACCCGGGAATTTTTAGCCCATAAAACCTATACCCCGTCTCCGGATGTTCTTTGAGCCATTCAACCTTTCCTGATAACGGAAACGAGGCCCCTTCTTTTATTTCGCCCGTTTCTATGTCAATTTCCGCGCTAATCCCGCCTTGTGTCCAATTATCCGCCGGTGCTGAACTTTTTGTCCCTATCCTTTGAACCGCAAAAGGAATAAACGCCTTTTTTGTAGAAGGGTCCAGCATGGTTACAATCCTCATTGTATTTAAAGACTGCGGGTAGAGTTTTTTTGCAAATTCACCTTGTATGACAAATTCATTGATTATATAATTATCTAACCTGCAAATTTTCTTTTGTAAATCATCTTCTGCCACCTTATTGTTATCTATATATAAATTTCCGTTATCAAATTTTACAATAAAAACCCCAGAGCCTCCGCCGCCATCTACAGGCTTTATTACAACTTTCAAATTCTTTTTTGCATATTCAATTAACGAATTGACATCTTTAATATCGCTGCCAAAAGGTATTATTTCGCCCTTCTCAATTAAGGCCAAAGTTTTGGGGATTTTAACATTATCTTTATAAACTCTTTCAAAAACAACTTTATTGTTTAACACAAAGGAATAACGGCCATTTATAAATTTCGCCTTCAGCCGTTTATAATCGGACAGATAATCTTTGTAATTTTCCTTTGTCAGCTGATATATTATTTTTGTTTCACCATAAAAACCCTTGCTTAACAAGCTTATTCCCTCGAAAGGGCTTATTTTAATTTTTTGATGAAATGCCTTTTTCCAAAACAAATAGTTTAACTGCATGAAATTATAGCATTTATCCACAAGGTTCCGCATATACCTTCCCCCACAAAACGTAATTTACATTATTATATCATAACGGATAAATTTTTCCAGTAAAATTTCAATAATACATTTCCTCCTTTAAAATAAAACCCCTAAACCTCTTTTTGCTTTTAAGACAAAATAAAAAGGCCCTGCTAAGCCTGCAGGGCCTTTTATTACCAGTTAATTATTCATAAATCTTTGTAACAACGCCTGAACCTACGGTCCTTCCGCCTTCACGGATAGCAAACCTTAGCCCTTCTTCAATAGCAATTGGTGTGATTAGTTCCACATCAATTGTTACGTGGTCGCCAGGCATGCACATTTCTGTGCCTTCAGGAAGACGGATAACGCCTGTTACGTCAGTTGTCCTGAAATAGAATTGAGGCCTGTAATTGTTGAAGAACGGTGTATGACGTCCACCTTCTTCTTTGGTTAGAACGTAAACTTGTCCTGCAAATTTTGTGTGGGGTTTAATTGAACCGGGTTTTGCAAGAACCTGGCCTCTTTCGATTTCGTTTCTTTGAACGCCGCGAAGAAGCGCACCGATGTTGTCCCCTGCTTCTGCAACGTCAAGAAGCTTTCTGAACATTTCAATACCGGTAACAACAACTTTTCTTTCTTCGGTTGTTAGACCAACGATGGAAACTTCGTCGGAAAGTCTCAATTGACCTCTTTCTACCCTACCTGTTGCAACAGTACCACGGCCTGTGATG
Organism: Clostridiaceae bacterium; assembly: GCA_012521455.1. Classification (GTDB taxonomy): domain Bacteria; phylum Bacillota; class Clostridia; order UMGS1883; family JAAYMJ01; genus JAAYMJ01. The sequence continues at coordinate 4,546 of JAAYMJ010000373.1, read as the reverse complement.
GAGAATACGTCTTCTACAGGCATTAAGAACGGAAGGTCTGTCTTTCTTTCCGGTGTCGGGATGTATTCGTCAACAGCTTTCATTAGATCTAAAATTGGTTTATATTCAGGAGCGTTAATGTCGGTTGATGTGCATTCAAGAGCTTGAAGAGCGCTTCCTGCGATGATTGGTACTTCGTCTCCCGGGAATTCGTATTCATTTAATAGGTCCCTAACTTCCATTTCAACAAGTTCAAGAAGTTCAGGGTCGTCAACTTGGTCTTTCTTGTTTAGGAATACAACGATGTATGGAACGCCTACCTGTCTTGATAGAAGGATGTGTTCACGGGTTTGCGGCATTGGGCCGTCAGCCGCGGAAACTACCAAGATAGCGCCGTCCATTTGAGCAGCCCCGGTAATCATGTTCTTAACGTAGTCAGCGTGTCCCGGGCAGTCAACGTGTGCATAGTGACGGTTTTCTGTCTCGTATTCAACGTGGGAAGTACTGATTGTGATACCTCTTTCTTTTTCTTCCGGAGCCTTGTCGATTTTGTCATAAGCTGTGTATTGAGCTTGACCTAAAAATCCCAATACTTTTGTGATAGCAGCGGTTAATGATGTCTTACCATGGTCAACGTGTCCGATAGTACCGATATTTACGTGTGGCTTAGTTCTTTCGAATTTTGCCTTTGCCATTATTAATTTTCCTCCTTTTATTCATATAACATAAATAAAAATCATAATTGGTAAATCTTTGTTCTATTTTAATATACTACTTGTAAAAAATCAATACCTTTTATTCTTTTTTGTTTCTTAGGCTGATGATGTTTTCCATGATATTCTTCGGAACTTCTTCATAGTGGCTCGGGCTCATGGTATAAGTGCCGCGGCCCTGTGTCTTTGAACGAAGGTCCGTGGAATATCCAAACATTTCGCTCAAAGGTACGAAAGCGGTAATCTGCTGAACACCGTTTCTTGCTTCCATACCTTGGATTTGTCCGCGCCTTGAATTTAGGTCGCCGATAACATCGCCCATGTATTCTTCAGGAACTGAAACGTCAACCTTCATAATGGGCTCTTTTAGTACCGGGTCGGCTTTCTTGCAGCCTTCATTAAATGCCATTGACGCAGCAATCTTAAACGCCAATTCCGAGGAGTCAACTTCGTGGTATGAACCATCAAAAAGAGTAACCCTTCCGTCAACAACATTGTAGCCTGCCAAAACACCGCTTTGCATTGCGCTTCTAACCCCCGCGTCAACCGCCGGGATGTATTCTTTCGGAATAGCGCCGCCCACAATCTTGTTAACGAATTCATAGTCTTTTCCTGGTTCAAGGGGCTCAATTTCAAGCCATACATGGCCGTATTGCCCGCGGCCGCCTGATTGACGCACATATTTGTGCTCAACTTTAACCGGCTTTCTGATAGTTTCTTTGTAAGCAACCTGGGGTTTGCCTACATTTGCTTCCACCTTAAATTCCCTAAGAAGTCTGTCCACGATAATTTCAAGGTGGAGCTCACCCATTCCGGCAATAATTGTCTGTCCTGTTTCCTCATCGGTGTAAGCCTTAAAGGTCGGGTCTTCTTCAGCAAGCTTTTGTAAAGCCAAACTCATTTTTTCCTGCCCTGCCTTGCTCTTCGGCTCGATTGCAACCCTGATAACCGGTTCGGGGAATTCCATTGATTCTAGTATGATTGGGTTGTTTTCATCACACAATGTATCCCCTGTTGTGGTGAATTTTAACCCAACCGCTGCCGCGATGTCGCCGGCATATACTTCTTCAATGTCCTCGCGGTGGTTTGCGTGCATTTGAAGAAGCCTTCCGAACCTTTCCTTTTGGTTCTTGGTTGAGTTTAACACATAAGAACCGCTTTTTGCCTTGCCGGAGTAAATCCTAAAGAAGCAGAGCTTTCCAACAAAGGGGTCGGTTAATATCTTAAATGCAAGCGCGGAAAACGGTTCATCGTCGCTTGGGTGCCTTTCGCTTTCTTCTTCGGTCTTTGGAATAACACCCTTAATCGCCGGAATGTCGGTTGGCGCCGGCATATAATCAACAATTGCGTCAAGCAATTTTTGAACGCCCTTGTTTCTATAACTTGTGCCACAAAGTACGGGCACCATGCTGTTTGAAATTGTCGCTTTTCTAATCCCCATCTTGATTTCATCAATTGAAAGCTCTTCGCCTTCGAGGTACTTCATCATAAGTTCCTCGTCCTGTTCGGCAACCGCTTCAATTAATGCTGCCCTGTACTCTTGGGCAAGTTCTTGCATATCAGCGGGGATTTCTTCCTGTCTTATGTCTTTTCCTAAATCGTCGTAGTAAACATAAGCTTTCATTTCAACAAGGTCGATAAGCCCTTTGAAAGTATCTTCCTTGCCGATTGGAAGCTGGATTGGAACGGCATTGCACTGAAGCCTTTCCTTCATCATCTTTATAACGTTAAAAAAGTCCGCCCCAATAATGTCCATCTTATTTACATAGGCCATTCTTGGAACATGGTATTTATCCGCTTGTCTCCAAACGGTTTCACTTTGAGGCTCAACGCCGCCTTTTGCGCAAAAAACAGTAACGGAACCGTCAAGCACGCGCAGGGACCTTTCAACTTCCACGGTAAAGTCCACGTGCCCCGGGGTGTCAATGATATTAATCTTGTGACCTTTCCATTGGCAGGTGGTTGCAGCGGAAGTAATTGTGATACCTCTTTCCTGCTCCTGTTCCATATAGTCCATGGTGGCTGCGCCTTCGTGGGTTTCGCCTAATTTATATACACGTCCGGTATAAAATAATATACGCTCGGTCGTTGTTGTTTTACCGGCATCAATGTGAGCCATGATACCAATATTTCTAGTTTTTTCTAGCGGGAATTGTCTGGGCAAACAAACTCCTCCTTCCCTAAAATGTCTTCCCAACTATATACCTAAACGACGCCGTCTAGGAGTCATAAATATATAAAATATATATTTATGCGCGTAACTCGCACATATTTTGTAAATACCGCCATGCGAAGCTATGGGGTACAATATCTTTAGTAGCGAGCGGTATAACCTTACCATCTGTAATGTGCGAACGCTTTGTTTGCTTCCGCCATTTTGTGGGTATCTTCCTTTTTCTTGACAGCAGCACCTGTATTGTTAGAAGCGTCAATTATTTCAGCCGCAAGCCTTTCAGCCATGGTCCTCTCGCTTCTTTCCCTAGCGTAAATGGTCAGCCATCTAAGTCCAAGGGTTTGCCTTCTTTCAGGCCTTACCTCCATAGGAACCTGGTATGTTGCACCGCCCACTCTACGTGCTTTTACTTCCAAAACAGGCATGATGTTATCAAGGGCCGCTTTAAATGTTTCAAGCGGGTCTTTCCCATGCTTCTCTTTTATTATTTCAAATGCGTCATAAACTATTCTCTGCGCAACACCTTTCTTACCATCAAGCATAACGTTGTTGATAAGCTTGGTTACGACTTTATCGTTGTAAAGTGGATCTGGAAGCACATCCCTTTTTGGAACAAAACCTCTTCTTGGCACTATTCTTCCCTCCTTCACATAAAATTGAATTCACAGGTACTCGAAAGGCTCTTCGCCCCCCGCAAGTGCAACTTTAGATTAATTAAAAATATATCTATATTAATCCGTATGTCGCACTATACGGTAATTACTCGTCAATTATTTTTTAGCTTTAGGCCTCTTTGCGCCATATTTGGAACGGCCTTGCATTCTGTTTGCAACGCCTGCCGCATCAAGGGTACCTCTGATGATGTGGTATCTTACGCCGGGTAGGTCTTTTACCCTTCCGCCCCTGATTAGGACAACGCTGTGTTCTTGTAGGTTGTGGCCTTCACCGGGGATATAGCTTGTAACTTCGATACCGTTTGAAAGCCTAACCCTTGCAATTTTTCTTAGCGCTGAGTTCGGCTTTCTGGGCGTGGTGGTCTTAACTACTGTGCAAACGCCTCTCTTTTGAGGTGAGCTTTGGTTTGTGGGAATTTTCTTTAAAGAGTTAAAGCCCCTCTGAAGCGCCGGCGCTGTAGATTTGTACACCTGTGCCTTTCTACCCTTTCTGACAAGCTGGTTAAAGGTTGGCATCCATTTACACCTCCTTTTTAAGATTTTAATATACAAGCAACGGCAGCGCCCACTTCTATCCCGCAGGCGCGGCCGAGTGCATCCATTGTATCCACATAGGTTATCATCACAGAATGTTCGCGGCATGCTTCAATAAACGGGGCCAAAACCCTTTCTTCGGCATCCCTTGCCACAAAGGCATATTCAGCACGCCCATTTTTTACCGCTTTCAAGGATTGCTTAAGCCCAACAGTCTTTTTCGAGGCTGTTTTCAGATACTCAATCACCTAAATCACCTATTTTTATGGATTTACACAATTATTAATTTTATCATTGTGTTAATCTGCTGTCAAGCAATTTTTTTACAGCGCTCATGTTACTGGGCAACCTCTTCCTTCGCTTTCTCAGCTTCTTCTTTCGCCTTTTGGGCTTCCTGCTTCCTCTTTTCTTCAAAATATACCTGCATGCCTGTGCCCGCGGGGATTAGTTTACCGATGATGACATTTTCCTTT
>JAAYMJ010000372.1 GCA_012521455.1 Clostridiaceae bacterium | reverse complement strand
TAGGTTTTCCTCCATTTAGACGATTAAACATATATAGAAATAATTATAATATTTGGAAGATAGTGTGTTGCCGTTTTAATTATATGTGTGGTGTTTCGGATACTACCTTAAGATATCGACTCGAAGAGCTCAAGCTGCTTAAATTTTATGTTGAGTGATTATATCTTCACCCCAAAAACCTACCACTTAAACCAGCAACAAAAAGGAAACGTTAAGTTCAAATCCCGAAACCTTGATTTTTGCATGGTTAACGGCGAACGAAAAGTAACATTTCTTCAAAAACCTTTCAAAACACCTCAAAACCCCTAAAAACAGTAAAAAACAACGGCAGAACGTGTGTATCCGTTCTGCCGTCTGTCTATGGTGCGAAAGGTGGGACTTGAACCCACACGGGATTACCCATACGCCCCTCAAACGTACGCGTCTGCCAGTTCCGCCACTCTCGCAAATCGCTATATTATTTTACATAAAACTTCCCGCGTTGTCAAATATTTTATTCTCGCTAAGCTAAAAACTTTTTCGGCTTAGGCGGGATTAAATTCAAACCTTTTTGCGCTGGCAAATATCAAAAAATCACAAGGTTTGAAGTGCGATTTTAAGAATGAGCGCCGCGGTCGGCAAAAATTTTTGACATATTTATAAGCCAATGGCGAATAAATTCCTTTAGACAAAAAATTTCAAAAAATTTGGCAGTAAGGTATTGAAAAACCAAACGTTTCGGGTTATCATTAAATTAATGAAAGAATAAGGGGGAAAGGGCTTGTTTTTCTATTTGATGCAATTTACCTGGGGTATTTTGCAAAACCTTTTGGGTCTTGTTCTCTTTATGTTTGTCGCTTCGGCGGGAAGATACAAGGGGCGCGTCGGGCGGGCTTTCGTGTGCCAGGTGCCGTTCAACGTGTCTTTGGGCTGCTTTATTTTTGTGTCTGACAGCTACGACGAGCTGCTCGTAAAGCACGAGTACGGCCACACGCTGCAGAGCCTGATTCTTGGGCCTTTTTACCTGCTTGTGATAGGCCTGCCCTCGATGATCTGGGCCGGATTTTTTGAGAAATACAGGCAAAAGCAGGGCATAAGCTACTATTCTTTTTTCACCGAAAGATGGGCTAACAGCCTCGTCGGGATAAATATCGGATAAACCATAGGGAGGATTGTTTTTTATGGAATTTGAAAATTTGCTTAGGTATTCTCTTCCGATCATAGTGATGGCCCTTATCGTCAGCGTCCTCGTCGGCATAATAAAGATGTTCATCAAGCCCAAGATAAAGAGCGAATGGCTGTCGAGGCTGTATTTTCTCATAGCGATAGTGCTCTCCATCGGCGCGGCGGCCATTTACTATGCGGCAATAGAGGGAAAGACGCCCTTTGTCACGCTTGAGTTTTACCAGGACGCCGGAGCGGTAATAGGCGCCACGCAGATCATCTATTCGCTGTACAGGAAATTCGGCGGCAGGACGCTGTTTTTGTTCATAGTACGCCTGTTCAAGGGCAAGGATTCCAGGGTTGACCAGATAATCGAGGTAATCGAGCAAATCCTCAAGGAAAATTCCCTGCTCACCGAGGAAAACCAGGAGCAGGTACACAATTCCCTTGTGGAAGGGCTGAAAGGGCAGATAAGCTGAGGCAATTCATATGATTTTATAAAAACCACCGCAAATATGGCGGTGGTTTCAGACTGTAGAAAAACCCCTTTGAACGCTTAAGTTCAAAGGGGTTTTATGGTATAATATAAGTAGCAATAAATAAGGGATATTTGATTATGCTAACGACAAAAGATACAGAG
>JAAYMJ010000371.1 GCA_012521455.1 Clostridiaceae bacterium | reverse complement strand
GTAGTTATAATATACAACAGGGGTTTTTGGGTCCTGCTTTATCAGTTTTTTATAAATCTTTTCGCTTTCATCATATTCCCCCAAAAGATACCTCAAATACCCTAAATTGTCGGCAATTACCCTGTCCGAATCGTTAAAGTCATAGGCCTCAAGGTTAAACTCCAGCGCTTTTTCCAAATCATTTTTTAATATATAAAAATATCCCAAAGTCCCGTAAACGGTGGAGTTTTTATACTCTTTTATCACATCCTCCAAAAGGGCGATTGCCTCATCCAGCTTGTCCTTTTTCCACAAATACAGCGCATAATTGCACTTTGCGCTGCGCTTGTCAGCAAAGGAGTATTTGGGGTTATCAATGATTTCTTTTAAAATATTCCCGCCTTCGTCAAATTTTCCTTCCTTTAAAAGAAGGTAGCCGTAATATATGGCGTAAGTCCCGCGGAGCCTTCCGCTTTTGTAGGCCTTGTTAAAATATTTAAAAGCAAGCTCCGAATTTCCTTCTTCATATAATTTATTCCCCTTCATCACAAGAAAGGTGGGGATTTCATAAACCCCGTAAATCAGCACAAATATGAGCGCAACCCCGGCACCGTACCATGTCCCGAATTTTATTGAAACAAAGTAGATGATAAATGCCGGAATTAAAATCTTTAAAAAATTCATCTTTCATCCCTTCTCAAATTCCTGCGTTATTTACCGTTCTTGGAAAGCTTAAAACGTCCCTGATATTTGACATGCCTGTTAAATACATAATCATTCTTTCAAAGCCCAAGCCAAACCCCGCATGCTTTGCAGAGCCGTATTTTCTCAAATCCAAATACCACCAGTAGTCATCAATGTTAAGGCCTGCGTCCTTCATTTTCTTAACAAGCACGTCAAACCTTTCTTCCCTTTGGCTCCCGCCAATTATCTCCCCAACCCCGGGCACCAAAAGGTCCATGGCCGCAACGGTTTTTCCGTCGTCATTTAAACGCATGTAAAAAGCCTTAATCTCTTTCGGGTAGTCCGTCACAAAAACAGGCTTTTTAAATACCTTTTCCGTGATATACCTCTCATGTTCCGTCTGTAAATCCATGCCCCAAGCTACGGGGTACACAAAATCCTCTTTTGCCTCCTTTAAAATGTCAACAGCTTCAGTATAGCTAATTCGGGCAAATTCATTGGATATTACGTTATTTAACCTGTCCAATAAGGTATTGTCGATAAAATTATTGAAAAACCCCATTTCCTCAGGGGCGTTTTCAAGGCAGTAGTTTATGATGTATTTTATCATATCCTCAGCCAACGCCATGTCGTCTTGTAAATCCGCAAAGGCCATTTCAGGCTCAATCATCCAAAACTCCGCAGCGTGCCGCGCGGTATTGGAGTTTTCAGCCCTGAAGGTTGGCCCGAAGGTGTAAACCTTGCCAAAAGCAAGGGCATAGCTTTCAGCCTCCAGCTGCCCGCTTACTGTAAGGTACGCTTCTTTTCCGAAAAAGTCCTGTGAAAAGTCAACTTTTCCGTCTTTTTTGGGCAAATTCCCAAAATCCAAAGTGGAGACCCTAAACATTTCCCCCGCGCCCTCACAGTCGGAAACCGTGATTATGGGGGTGTTTACATAAATAAAGCCCCGTTCGTTGAAAAATTTGTGAATAGCATATGCCGCCAGCGACCTTATCCTAAATACCGCCGAAAATGTGTTGGTTCTAGGCCTAAGATGGGTTATAGTTCTTAGAAACTCAAAGGAATGCCTTTTTTTCTGAAGCGGGTAATCGGGCTGGGACTTTCCTTCCACCGCTATTTTTTTAGCCTTAAGCTCAAAGGGCTGTTTTGCGGCAGGGGTTAGCACCAAAGTCCCTTCGCAAATTATTGAACTTCCCACATTGAGTTTTGCAATTTCTTCAAAATTTTCAACAACACCGTCTTCAAAGACTATCTGCAAACTCTTTAGGAAACTCCCGTCATTTAGTTCAATAAACCCAAAGGTTTTTAAGTCCCTGATAGTCCTGACCCAGCCGCCAACAGTTATTTCCTTGTTTTCAAAAGAAGCGGGATTTTTATATAATTCCTTGATATCCGTCTTAACCATACTTGCCCTCCAAAAAAATATACAAATATTTTATGTAAAAACCCCTTTATTTATTTGCCAAAAGCCTTGCCGCTTTCACCGTGTTTTTCATAAGCATTGCAATGGTCATGGGGCCGACACCGCCTGGAACAGGGGTTATGGCATACGCGGTATCTTTTACATTTTCAAAATCCACATCCCCCACAAGTTTTCCTTCCTCTGTGCGGTTAATGCCCACATCTATTACAACGGCCCCTTCTTTTACCATATCCGCTGTGACAAATTTGGGCCTTCCCACCGCCGCAACTAAAATATCCGCCCGTTTTGTCACTTCTTTTAAGTTTTTAGTCTTAGAATGGCAGATGGTCACTGTCCCGTTTTGATGAAGTAGTAGCATTGCCTGCGGTTTTCCCACAATATTGCTTCTGCCGATTACAACGCATTCTTTCCCCTCAACGCTAACGCCGCTTTCTTTAATTAGTTCCATAACCCCAGCGGGGGTGCAGGGTAGAAAATCAAAGTCCCCTGTCATGATTTTCCCCACATTTACGGGGTGAAAAGCGTCAACGTCTTTTTTGTAGCTTATGGCGTTTATGATATTTGTCTCATTTATATGTTTCGGAAGGGGAAGCTGCACTAAAATCCCCGAAATATCGTCCCTTTCATTTAGGGTGTTTATAATATCAATCACTTCTTGTTCCGTAGCCTCGCTTGGAAGGGCATATTCCTCGGAGTATATGCCGATTTCCTCACAGGCCTTCTTTTTGTTGTTCACATAAACCCGGCTTGCAGGGTCGTCCCCCACGATAATTACCGCAAGGCCTACCTTAACGCCTTCTTCCTTTAGTTTTGCCACTTCTTCCTTTAGGTTGTCCTTTATCCTTTTTGACAACGCCTTTCCGTCCAATATCATGTGTTTTACTCCTTCCTTGTCTTGGTTTTATTAATGAATCCTTTGAATACCCGATTAAATCCGTTCTTCCTGCCCTAATGAGCGCCTCATAAATTAAGTCGTAGTTTTTGGGGTCATAATACTGCAAAAGCGCCCGCTGCATCTGCTTTTCCTTATAGCTTTTGGGGACATACACCTTTTGCATGGTTCTAGGGTCAATCCCTGTGTAAAACATGGCCGTTGACAATGTCCCGGGGGTGGGGTAAAAGTCCTGCACCTGCTCTGGCCTTATGTTATTCTTTTTTAAATACAGGGCAAGCTCAATGGCGTCATTTAATGTGCTGCCAGGATGGCTCGACATTAAATACGGCACAAGGTATTGCTCTTTTTTTATCTTTTCATTTATCTTTTTAAACTTATCCTTGAATTTATCATAAACTTCAACTTTGGGTTTTCCCATGTATTTTAGGACATTGTCCGAAATATGCTCAGGCGCCACCTTTAGCTGGCCGCTTACATGGTGCTGGCAAAGCTCGTAAAAAAACTCTTCATCCTTATCATATAACAAATAGTCATACCTAATGCCTGAGCGGATGAAAACTTTTTTCACATTGGGTAAATCCCTCAATTTCCTCAAAAGCTCAAGATAATCCCTGTGGGACACATCCAAATTCCTGCATGGTGCAGGATACAAACACTCGCGGTTTTTGCAGGTCCCAAACTCCAGCTGCTTTTTGCACGAAGGCGCCCTGAAGTTTGCCGTAGGGCCACCCACATCGTGGATATAGCCTTTAAAATCGGGCTCCCAAATCAACTTTTGGGCTTCCGCCAAAATGGACTTGTGGCTTCTTGACTGCACAATCCTTCCCTGATGAAAAGTCAGCGCGCAAAAAGAGCAGGCCCCAAAACAGCCGCGGGAGGAAGTGATGGAATATTTCACTTCTTCAATTGCTTTTACCCCCCCGTCTTTTTCATACATGGGGTGATACGTCCGCTCATAGGGAAGGGAGTACACTTTATCCATTTCCTCAGTGGTCAGGGGCATTGCGGGGGGATTTTGGATTAAATATTTATCCCCGTGCTTTTGGGCAATAATATGCCCCCTGATGGGGTCCTGTTCCTCATATGTGATTTTTGCGCTTTGGGCGTATTTGTATTTGTCGTCCCTCACTTCCTCATAGGATGGGATTTCAATCGCGCCTTCGGGAATTTCACCCGCTTTGTAGCAGGTGCCTTTTATCCATGTAATATCCTTTATATTAACCCCGTCATTTAACGCCTTTGCAATCTCAATGGTCTGATGTTCCCCCATACCGTAGGAGATTAAGTCCGCCCTTGAATCAAAAAGTATTGAGCGACGGACTTTGTCCTGCCAGTAGTCATAATGGGCAAAACGGCGCAGGCTTGCCTCAATTCCCCCGATTATTATTGGAATATCCCCAAAGGCCTCCCTGACCTTGTTTGAATAGACAATAACACACCTATCCGGCCTTAAATTATCTTTTCCGCCGGGGGAATAAACATCGCCCGTCCTTCTTTTTTTGCTCGCGGTATAGTGGTTTACCATGGAATCTATGACCCCGCCCGAGATTAAAACCCCAAGGCGGGGGCGCCCAAAATCTTCAAAAGCTTTCGTGTCCTGCCACGGGGGCTGAGCCAAAATTGCCACACGGTAGCCTTCCTTTTCCAAAAGCCTTGATAATATCGCAACGCCAAAGGAAGGATGGTCAATGTAGGCGTCCCCTGTTATAAACAAAAAGTCGTAATAGTCCCAGCCCCGCTCTTTTATATCCTTTTTTGAAACAGGTAAAAACATTCTAACCTCCAATAAAACTATAGCTGCCCTTTTTGTAGCATTTCATAATATTGTTCCTTTGTTATTAAAACTTGTCTAGGCTTGCTTCCCTCATGGGGCCCGATAATCCCTCGGGCTTCCATCTGGTCAATTATGCGGCCCGCCCTGCTGTGGCCGACGCTTAACCTTCTTTGAATTAAGGAAACCGACGCCATCTGGGTTTCCACTACAAGCTCAATCGCCTCGGGCAAAAGCTCGTCAGCTTCCCCGGGGTCCACCTTTTGTTCAACGCCCTCGTTTTCTATATGCTCAAGTATATCTTCATCATACTGCGGCTTTGCGCTCATCTTTACGTATTCAACAACCCGTTCCACTTCCTTGTCGGAGATATAGGCCCCTTGAATACGTTTGGGCTTTGAGGCGCCAATGGGGAGATAGAGCATATCGCCCCTGCCCAAAAGTTTTTCCGCCCCCGCCATGTCCAAAATGGTGCGGGAGTCAATCTGGCTTGACACCGCAAAGGAAATGCGGGAGGGTATATTTGCCTTAATAACCCCTGTGATTACGTCAACCGACGGCCTTTGGGTGGCAATAACCAAGTGCATGCCCGCCGCCCTTGCCATTTGAGCCAGGCGGCAAATCGCTTCTTCCACGTCTTTTGGCGCCACCATCATTAAATCCGCAAGCTCGTCTATAATGATTATAATCTGTTCCAAAGTTGGCTCATCATTTAGCCGCGCAAATTCGTTAAACCCGTAAATGTCGCGGACCGACGCTTCCGCAAAGAGGCGGTAGCGCCTTGTCATTTCAGTGACCGCCCAGTTTAGCGCCCCCGCCGCACGGCGCGGGTCGGTAACCACGGGGATTAAAAGATGGGGTATGCCGTTATAAACCCCTAGTTCCACAACTTTCGGGTCAATTAACAAAAGCTTTACCTCATTGGGGTCCGCTTTATACAAAATGCTTGTAATTAACGTATTTATGCACACGCTTTTACCCGACCCAGTAGCCCCCGCAATCAAAAGGTGGGGCATTTTTGAAATGTCGGCGATTACGGAATTGCCTGAAATGTCCTTTCCCATCGCAAAAGCGGTTTTTGACTCAAAGTTTTTAAATTCGTCAGAGTCTATGACATCCCGCAGCGCCACAAGGCTCACGTTGGAGTTGGGGATTTCAATCCCCACCGCGGCTTTGCCAGGTATGGGGGCTTCAATCCTTACCCCCGCCGCCGCAAGGTTTAGGGCAATATCGTCAGCCAAATTCACGATTTTACTAACCTTTACCCCTGCGCTTGGCTGGATTTCAAACCTTGTCACCGTTGGCCCTTTAGTAACTTCCAATACCCTTGCTTCCACCCCGAAACTTTTTAGGGTTACAATCAGCTTTTTAGCGCTTTCCCTCAAATCCTGGGGCTTATCCACCCCTTTTGGGGGTGTTACCTTATTTAAAAGGTCAATTGGTGGGTATAGATATTCAATCCTTTCCTGCAAGGGGGAAATTTCAAAATTTTCTATTTCTCCGCCTGAAACTTTCTTTTCATCGCTTTCTTCTTTTACCGCCTCTTTTTCAGCGGTCTTCCTTCCCTTTTTTGCGCCATCTTCCGCGGGGTATATCTTTATGGAAATATCTTCGTTCTCCTCATCTTGCGGCTTAATATGTACCTCGTCTTCTTCCATAACTTTATCCTCTTTTGCGTTTTCCCTCACCAATTCGTCCTCGCCAAACAGCCTGAACTGTTTTTTCTTTTTATTTAAATCAATTTCAGGCTCAACAGCTGCAACCTCAACTTCTTCGCTTATTTTAGCGCGCTTTCTTTCCCTTAACTGCCCGATTTTATTTACAATAAAGTTTATGGGGGCATAATTGGTAAGGACAATAAGGATTATAAGCAAAAAGGATAATAAAATTACCCATGCTGCAATTTTTCCGGTCAAATACACCAGCGGCTGCGCCACTGCCGCCCCTAAAAGCCCGCCTCCAATGCCTTCGGCGCCGCTAAAATAAATACCAGCAATTGTGGAAAGCTTGTCCATGTTTTCATCATTGTAAAAACACAAATGCAGCATTGAGGCTGAATTTAAAATAAACAAAAACATAAACAAAAGCCTTACCCTGACCCCTTTAAAATTCTTTTTGGTGGTAAGGTAAACCCCAAGTATTAAAATATATACGGGAGTTAAAAAAGAAGCATATCCCAAAAGCCCCATAAAGAAGGATTTTACACTTTCACCCAATATGCCGCCCTGGTTAAAGTAAAAACTTAACGCAAGCAGCACAAAAACAGTAAATAAAATAACCGCCGCAATTTCATTTTTTAAATCAACGCCAAAAGCGGTTTTTGTGGCCTTGGTTCCCCTTTTTAACTTCTTCCTTTGACTCATATAATACACCCCAAAAATTTATACTACAAAAGCCTTTAATAATAATATTATCATATATAAAAGATATTTTAAAGCATAAATTTTCCTACAAACTGTGCCTATTTTTTCGCCCGTTTTGTGGCTATCTTTTTAGCGCTTTTTGCTTTTGCTCCTTTTTCCGCTTTATGTTTGTCAATCAGCTCATATAACTTTGCCAAAGCCTCCTTAACGCCCCCCACCTCGTCAATCAGGCCGCATTTTACCGCTTCCTCGCCTAAAAGAATGGTACCTATGTCATTGGCCAAATCCTTTGTGTTAAAAATAAACTCCCGGAGTTTTTCGCGGGTGATTTTTGAGTTTCTGGTTACAAATTCAATGACCCTCTCCTGCATTTTATTAAAATAGTCAAACATTTGGGGCACGCCTATTACCACCCCGTTCATCCTGATGGGGTGCAGCGTCATGGTGGCGCTTGGCACAATAAAGGAATAATCCGCGGATACCGCCAAAGGCACCCCTATGCTGTGTCCCCCGCCTAAAACAAGGGAAACGGTGGGCTTTTTCATGGAGGCAATCATTTCCGCCAAAGCAAGCCCCGCCTCCACATCCCCGCCCATTGTGTTTAGCACCACTAAAACAGCGTCGGTATTCTCATCTTCTTCAATGGATATAAGCTGGGGGATAACATGTTCATATTTTGTGGTTTTGTTCTGGGGCGGCAGGAGCATATGCCCCTCAATTTGCCCGATTATTGTAAGGCAGTGGATATTTCCCCTTTTGTTTTT
>JAAYMJ010000370.1 GCA_012521455.1 Clostridiaceae bacterium | reverse complement strand
TACATTGGTGTAGCGACAACAAGTGATGAAACAGAAGGATTTGATGTATTGGAAGTGGAAAGTAGTACATGGGCAGTCTTTGAAGCCGTCGGGCCGTTTCCTAAAACGCTTCAAAATGTATGGGGAAGGATATATTCGGAGTGGCTCCCGTTTTCAGGATATGAAATAGCCCCCGGCCCTGAAATTTTGTGGAATGAAAGTCAGGACACAAATGACCCGGATTACCGGAGTGAAATCTGGATCCCTGTTAGGAAAAAATGAAAACAAGCAAAAAATCAACCTGTTCCACCTTAAATTAATTTGGTGGGTACATTCCGCATTGGCCGGCGCTTTATGCCAAAGCCGGGATTTGAACCAGTGAAAAGCCCTGTTTTAGGGCTTTTCGCCGTTTTTGGGGAAGCTTAGGACACAAAAACCCAAAGTGTTAATAAAAAATAAATAGAAAAAATTGAAAATTCTGATAAATTAATGTAACATAAAGATGACAAGAGTAAGAAAGGAGAAAAAATATGCAAGGATATGAAAACAAAAATGCGCTAATTTCTGAGATTGAAAAAACAGCGGCCCTTTTTATTGGGGAGTTTTCCGAGGTAAAAGAAGAGGACAAAGACAAACTGGTAGACGGGGTGGACAGAACCCCGGCACAAATGATTGCCTATCAGCTTGGATGGCTTAATTTGGTAATGGGTTGGGACAAAGACGAAAGGGAAGGAAAACATGTGGTAACCCCCTGTGAGGGTTACAAGTGGAATGATTTGGGAAAGTTATACCAAAGTTTTTATAATAAATATTCTGTGTACTCTTTAGCAGAATTGCGGGATTTATTCGATAACACAGTGTCCAATTTTATAAAATGGCTTGAGGGGTTTTCCGAAGAAGAAATTTTCACCCAAGGCAGCCGCAAGTGGGCTCAATCAACCCCGTCAAACTGGCCGGTGTGGAAATGGGTACATATCAATTCCGTTGCCCCCTTTAAGTCATTCCGCGGAAAAATCAGGAAGTGGAAAAAAGCAAATAATCAATAATCCCTGATACCAAAATTGTTGCGGGCAAAATGAAAGCAAAATCCAAAATAAAGGAGCAAAAATAATGAGCACAAATTGCAGCAAAGATTGCAAAAGCTGTCAGAAAGACTGCGGGGAAAGAAAGACTGGGTTTTTAGAAAAACCCCATGAGGGAAGCTCTATAAAAAAAGTCATTGGCGTTGTAAGCGGCAAGGGAGGGGTAGGAAAATCCCTTGTTACTTCCATGCTCGCCGTTGCCATGAATAGACTGGGATACCGCACCGCGGTTTTAGACGCGGATATAACAGGGCCATCAATACCAAAAGCCTTTGGTATCAAGGAAAAAGCCGGAGGAAATGAACTTGGCCTGTTTCCTGTAAAAAGCAAAACGGGAATTAGCGTAATGTCCGTCAATTTGCTGCTTAATAAGGATACCGACCCTGTTGTGTGGAGGGGACCTCTTATTGGCAATATGGTAAAGCGGTTTTGGAAAGAAGTTATATGGGGCGATATAGATTTTATGTTCATCGATATGCCACCGGGCACGGGGGATGTGCCCCTTACGGTATTTCAATCCATCTTTGTTGACGGGATTATTGTAGTAACCTCGCCTTCCGAACTTGTGTCCATGATTGTTTCAAAAGCGGTAAAAATGGCTGAAATGATGAATATCCCAATAATCGGGTTGGTGGAAAACATGTCATATTTTATATGCCCCCACTGCGGCGGCGAACACAAAATATTTGGCGACAGCCATATTGACGAAATTGCAAAAGGG
>JAAYMJ010000369.1 GCA_012521455.1 Clostridiaceae bacterium | reverse complement strand
TGCGATCTCCTTTGTAGGGTTTTGTGTGGTAACTTAATTCTACCAAAGAATCCTCCATGGATCTATTTTTTTAGGTGTTCAATTTGATTTTACAATTAACCTATGATTAATTTTTTGCTTTATCCTTTTTTAAAACAGGAGGAACCTGCGGAAGAAATCGCCTCTTATGTTGAAAAAACAAAACCATTATTCTTAGAAGCAAGCATTGCCCCATCACCCATGGAACGGAATCAGTATTGCAGCAAAATTTTTGAAATCATTCTTCCCCTAATCCCCGATGATGATGTTATTGACCTTAATGCTTGTGAAAAAATTTTGGGTGGGGTTATGACCCACAGCGCTGATAGCAAAACCTTGGAAAATTCTCAGAGCAAAGGGAAGGCTCAAAAAGTTAATACAAGGCTTTTTACAAATTTAAGCCACAGCCCGAAAGAGGGAAAAGACTATAATGTACAAATTATAAAAATTGTCAATGAGTTTTCAAAGCATAGGGAGAAAGTGTATGAAATTATAGAATACGAAGGCAGAAAAAATATATACTATGGGAATTACTTTGACTGTTCCTTCATACACAATAAAATAAGAATTAACGAAATAAAGCCAAAGATAAACATAAATTTTAAAAGGGCTTATCAGAATATTTATAATCGCTATAAGATTAGCATAAACAGCTACAATTCTAAGTTCGCACAGCTACTGAATTTAAAATCCCCCATAAAAGAAGAAAAACTATTATACGGCGCGGGAATTTCTTCCAAGTTTTTGTGGGACCCCAAAAAGAGATACTGGTATAAAACCACAGAAGGCATTGATATCCCCGATTTATCCATTTTGTTATTAATCGACGGCTCAGGCTCAATGAGCGGCATACGCAGGGAAAGCGCCATGGTTTCATCCTTGATTTTACATGAAGTTTTAAAAAGGCAAGGGATATGCCATGCCATTGTAGAACACCGCGCCCGTTTTGAAAATCCTGAAATTGATATAAATATTTTAGTTGATTTTTACGCAAAAGATGAAGAAAAATATAACCTTATTAAAATATCTTCTTACGGCGACAACCGTGACGCCCTTGCACTTTTTTGGGCTGAAAGGTACATTAACAATCATACAAATAACGAAAATAAGCTGATTATTGTAATATCCGACGGAATTCCCGCCCATGAAGCGGACGACTATTACCCGCCGGCTTCTATAAAGGATACTCATAATGCTGTAGCAAAAATTTCAAATAGGGGAACTAATATAATAGCAATTGCATTAGACGCCCCTGACTCTTTTGACTGCTATGAAACATTAAAAGAGATTTACCCAAATATTGTTTCCTGCAACGATTTGGCAACCCTTCCGGGAAAACTGGTTGGCGTGATTTTAAAACAGCTAAATTTATCTTGAAAACCAATTTATTTTTGTTATAATTTATTATGCTAAAGCGGGCAATCAAAAAGCGGGGTGATTGCTTTGAAAAGTTTGTCAATGAGGGTTCGCTTTAAAAAAGTAGATTTCAGGCTTATATTTGGTTTTTTAACCTTTGTTTTAATAAAGGCGGGCCTTCTTAACCATATAAACTGGCTTTTATTTTTGCTATACGCCTTTGTCATAGCCTTAGCTTCAGACTACCCAATGGTTACATCATTCGTGGAAGGCGCAAAAAATGAGGATTTAAAAAAAATCCGCGAAAAGGAATTTTTAGAAATCATAAACGGGTATTGTAATGATGACGTTGTAAAAAAGATGGATGAGTTTTTCCAGCATGGGAACACCACCACCTTAGGGCATGCTGTGAACGTTTCATGGGTTTGTTTTTTGATAAATGAAAAATTAAACTTAAAAGCCGACGAAAAGGAATTAATAGAGGCGGCCTTGCTTCATGATTTTTACCTTTATGACTGGCACACCCAAAACCCTTATGGCAAATTGCACGGTTTTATCCACCCTGAAATCGCCAGCGAAAACGCGAAAAAATATTTTAACATTTCAAAAAAACAGCAAGAGGCAATAAAAAGCCATATGTGGCCGCTAAACATCATAAAGGTGCCAAAAAGCAAAGAGGCGTTTATTTTATGCATGGCCGACAAATACTGCGCCGTCGCGGAATCCTTGCGGCTAAATAAGCTTTTTGGGTTAAGGCATTAATTTTTAGCCTTTTCAGCCCTGGCCTTGTTTGATTTTTTATAAACGCGCCAAATCGCTGGAAAATTTTTGGACAAAACAAAAGAATTCCTAAAATTTTTGGTTTTGGATTTAAGAAATTATTATAATATTGCAATTTATAAATCTTTCCTTCCCCCTTTTAATTTTTCCGTCGAAAACTTGACTTTTTTGACAAAGTTTATAAAATTCCTAATAATACTAGCGAAAAATTTCATAATTAGGTTGACAGACACTGCTTTAATATTGTAAACTGATACATATAAAACTTAATATAACCTCACTTTGATGGGTGAGGTAGAGGCGCGGCATTTAATAGTCCCAAGAGGAGCGTGGGAAGCTGTGAGGCTTGGGAGAAGGAAATGCCGCCGAAGCATATAACATTTCTCAGTGTTATGTGCTGGGCCTGCAGAAAATATCTGCAGGACTGTCTCAATAAATACCCAGTTTATTGAGTTGCGCTATCTCATTTGGGGAAGGTAGGGGGTTTTAGGTATTATGACACCTAAATTTTAGGTGTTTTAAATTGCCGTAAAATTCGCGAATCTAACCACCCAGATGAACGGGTGGTTTTTTATAAGAAAGAAAATAATAACCAAAAGGAAGAGGGATACTTAATGAAGAAAAAACTGCTAGTTTTAATTGCCGCTATGTTAACTTTGGCTATGCTTGTTTCCGGCTGCGCAAAAACTTCTAAAAACGAAGGGGCGCTTGTTTCCGACGACAACACCTTCAAGGTAGGACTTGAAGCCGGGTATCCCCCGTTTAACTGGACACAAATGGACGATTCAAACGGGGCGGTTAAAATTTCAAACGCGGCTGAATACGCAGGCGGTTACGACGTTGAAATCGCAAAAAGAATTGCAGAGCATTTAGGAAAAGAACTGGTAATTGTTAAAACCGAATGGGACGGGCTAATCCCTGCGCTTACAAGCGGAAAGATTGACGCGATTATCGCAGGTATGTCCCCAACCGCTGACAGGAAGGAAACCATTGACTTTTCAGATAACTACTACACTTCTGATTTGGTAATGGTGGTTAAAAAGGGAAGCAAATATGAAAACGCAAAATCCATTCAGGATTTCAAAGGCGCAAAAATTACCGCCCAGCTTAACACCTTCCACTACACAGTGATTGACCAAATCGAAGGGGTTGAAAAACTTGCGGCTATGGATAACTTCCCCGCAATGAGGGTTGCGCTAGAGTCAGGCATGATTGACGGGTATATTTCCGAACGCCCCGAAGCAATCAGCGCGCAAGCCGCAAACAGCAATTTCGTGATGGTGGAATTTACCGACGGGTTTAAAACTTCCCCTGAAGATACCGCAATTGCAGTTGGTTTGAGAAAGGGAAGCGAATTAACCGCAAAAGTTAACGAAGCGCTAGCTAAAATTTCAGAAGAAGAAAGAAAACAGCTAATGGACAACGCAATAAAAAACCAACCTGCTGCTGAATGACATATAAAAACCGGGTGCAGTTTCGGGCGCTCGGTTTTATAATTCAAGGAGGACATAAATCGTGGAATTTGATATTATAGTTAAGACCGTTACAAAGTATTGGCCGATGTTTATCCGCGGGGCCGGCGTTACCCTTTTGATATCCATAATTGGCACAATTATAGGTTCAATTATCGGATTATTGATTGGCGTAATCCGCACTATACCAATGCCTGAAAGAGGCTTTAGAAAAATTATTCTTAAAGTCATAAACACAATTTTATCAATATATGTGGAAGTTTTCCGCGGCACACCTATGATTGTGCAAGCAATGGTAATATATTATGGCTCCAAGCAGGCGTTGGACATTGACATGACCCCTCTTCTTGCCGGTATTTTCATAGTTTCCATAAACACAGGCGCATACATGGCGGAAATTGTCCGCGGGGGCATTATTTCCATTGACAAGGGCCAGTTTGAAGCCGCCCATGCCATTGGAATGAGCCATATCCAGACCATGTTAAACGTGGTATTGCCCCAGGTTATAAGAAACATCCTTCCCGCAACCGGGAATGAGTTTGTTATAAACATCAAAGACACCTCGGTTTTAAACGTAATCGCGGTAACGGAACTGTTCTTCCAGACAAAATCCGTCGCGGGGATTAATTACCGCTACTTTGAAGCTTTCTTTGTGGCAAGCGTGATTTACTTTGTTATGACCTATACCGTAACCAGAATACTAAGATATATTGAAAGAAAAATCGACGGCCCAGAAAATTATATCTTATACGCAAACCAAATGCAAGTGGAAACCCCCGAAGACGCGCTAATGCGCGAGCAAAAATACAAGGGCAGTATATGAGGAAAGAAGGGATAGCATGGAAAAAATCATTGACATACAGCACTTAAGCAAGACTTTCGGCACGAACGAAGTGCTAAAGGATATAAACTTTTCAGTTAACAAAGGCGAAGTGGTCAGTATAATCGGCTCCTCAGGCTCAGGAAAATCCACCCTTCTTCGTTGCATAAACCTTTTGGAAAAACCCACCGGGGGGAAAATCTTTTTTAAAGGCGAAGACATTCTCGACGACAAGCACGATATCAGGGCATACAGGGCAAAACTCGGCATGGTGTTTCAGCACTTTAACCTGTTTAACAACCACGATGTCTTGTCAAACTGCATGGTGGGGCAAATCAAGGTTTTAAAGCGCTCAAAAGAAGAGGCAAGGGAAGTTGCCATGAAATATTTAAAGGTTGTTGAGATGGAAAAATTCATCCACGCAAAGCCCCATCAGCTATCGGGCGGGCAAAAACAGCGTGTGGCAATCGCTAGAGCCTTATCAATGGACCCTGAAGTTATGCTTTTTGACGAGCCCACAAGCGCATTGGACCCCGAAATGGTGGGCGAAGTTTTAAAGGTTATGAAGGAACTTGCGGGCTTAGGCCTTACAATGCTTGTGGTAACCCACGAAATGGGCTTTGCAAGGGAAGTTTCCGACAGGGTAGTGTTTATGGACAAAGGCGTAATCGCCGAAGAAGGAACCCCTGAAGAAATATTTAATAACCCCAAATTAGAGCGGACACGCGAATTCTTAAAAAGGACCCTGGAACAAAACTAGGATTAAATCACCCCTTGATATGTAAAATATCAAGGGGGTTTTTTATTTGGCAAATTCGCTTGAAAATTTTAGAAATTACAAGTAAAATGTAATTATTATAATTATGCGGGGGTTTTTATGGAAATTAAAGAACATCTTTTTAAAACAACCCCCTGTGAGGCATAAATTCCGTATTGCAAAATATCCTACGGCGGATTTAACGGCGGGGGTTATATTTTACTGACTTACCCTTAGTCAGGCAAAATTATCTTGAGGAAACAGAAAAAGAAGATTTTATCCAAAAATACACGGAAATTGTTTTTGCCAATTGCACTGACTGGGATTTTGTATTTATTTGTGATGGCGGTTTTGTTAAACGCACAAGCCATGAAACCAAGGATGTTTATGAAAGCTTTGATATCCTGCACAGTTTTTTATGATGTTTTATGTGAGGAATGAAAAAGAAAGCGGGGAAAAATATGGCCAGCATTTATGAAACAATTTTAAAAAATTTAGACAAAGACGGGACTTTGCCACGTAGTTTTTCAATTGATGATAAAAAGTCTTATTTAACCGATGAAATCCGCGTCATGCCCGGCGCAAAAGAAGGTATGTTAATATTTCATACTTCAATCGCCAAACCTTATAAAGTTGTTGAAAAATTCGTAAAAATATTAAAAAAAGACTGGAAATTAAAAAAGCAAAAATCCATTAAAAAAATAAAAAAACTTGTGCATAAATATCAGCTTATCACTTTCGTTGACCCCCTTTTAGATTATATAAGAAAAAACCATGAAGGAATAAATCCGGAAGCGGTTTTTGAATACGCAAAACATCTTGCCTTTGAAAGTGATGACGCGGAACTTGTAAAGCTAGGCATTGCCCTTTTTGGGTTAGTAATTATAAATGATGATGAGCGCGGCGAAATTATAAATAAACTCATAACGCTTTCCGTATATGAAGAATTTACTTTATATGTAGTTACATATCTTACAAACTTGCCTGACGGGAATGACTATTTATTTAAAATAGCCCAAAAAGTGAATGGCTGGGGAAAAGTCCACACCGTTTTAAGGCTTGAGCCTGAAAATGAGGAAATCAGGCTTTGGCTTTTAAAAGACGCCTGCGGCTTTATGCTTGACGAATACATTGCATTGGATTGCGCTCAAAAAGGGGATTTAATCGGGGAGCTTAGAAAAGAAAACATTGAGAACGGTATTTTAGAAGGCGCGGGATTGGTTATAAACGCGTTAATAAATGAAGGCCCCTGCGAAGGGATAAGCTCTTATGAACACGCAAACGAGGCTTTGGAAAGGTTTTTAAGCCACTGCAAAAACCGTGATATTTCAATAAAGCAGCTGTTTAGAATTAACAATATAAAGGAATGGCTCAAAAATTGTGACGATGAGCTTATAAAAAATAAAGATTTCCTGATTGAAATTTGCTCAAATATTTTAAATAACCCCGTTTGGCCTGAAAGAATAATTGATGTTATTAATAATCACCATGATGAGGAAGAATTAAATTGCGCAGTAAAACTTTCAACCATATTAAATATGGATGTTTCGGATAAGATTTACGCTTGTATTAAAAAAGACCCCGTGAAATACAATACGTTTGTAGACATTGTGCTTACAAAGCCCCAATACGCCAACGAGGTCATAAATATTTATGAAGAAATAGTTTGCGACAATTTAAGCTACCTATTCTGCCTAAATACAATTTTAACTCATTTAAAATCCCATCCAAATACGGGTGAAAAACTGATTGAAAGTGCCATAAAATATTCAAATTTTATAAACAGATATTCAGCCCTTGAGACGTTGCAAAACTGGTGCGCGGTAAAAAACCAAAGCCTGAAAGAAATTTCCCCAAATCTTTATAATGTAGTAAAAAGAAAATATAAGTCTGAAACCCACGGGAAAACAAAAGAGATGATGAAAAAGTTAATAAAGAAATAAAGCCTGCGGAATATCCGCGGGCTTTTTTATGATTTCTTGCTATTGATTTTATATTTTCATATATTATAATGAAAATAGGACGTTTATATAAACATAAAAACCGCCAAAATTAAAGATGGGAAATTTTGCTTTTTGGTGGCCCAATTAACAGGGGTTTTAAGGAGATGGTAATATGAAAAATTGCCTCCTTAGCGTGGATTGGGACTACTTTGTATATACCAAAAAGGAAAGAGTATCATCTTTTAGTGAAAGCAAAAAAAGTTTAGTGGATTTGTGGTACAAAAGATACCTTGAGGCAAAAACTTATGGGTTAGACATAAAGGACAGCTACAAACTTTCCCCCTCGTGGGAAAATTTCTGGGAAGGGATAAAAGAAAAATTCACATTTGAAAAAGGGATAAGGGTTCAAGTTTCCGACTCCCATACCTTGTCATATGACATTTGCAGAATTTGCGGCTGTAATGCCGTGATTTTGTTTGACGCACATTCGGACTTGGGCTACGGCGGGCTGTCTTCGCTTGATTTTGAGTTAAACTGTTCAAACTGGCTGGGAAAACTGCTAAAAGAAAACATTGTTAAATCGGCCCACATAATATACAGCCCCCACACCCAGGAAAAGCCTGAATATTTTAAAAGCATAACCAATAAATTCAATGTTAAATTTTCAAAATATGATGACTTTGACAAAAACTTTACCATATCCCAAATCCACATTTGCCGCTCAGGGGCATGGACTCCCCCCTGGCTTGACGGTAAGTTTTTTGAGTTTGTAAACCTTTTGGGATTGGAATATGAAATAACCGATTGCCCAAAAAGGCACTGGAACCCTGAAAACTTAAGCTTTTCGGATAAAATAAATTATTTTTTGGCATAAAACGGAGGATAAAAATGCAAATTCAAACTACAAAACCCCAACAGTTTATAAATATTACCCACCTTGTGGCAGACGAAGTCAGAAAAAGCAATATAAAAGACGGTATAGCGGTGGTTTTTGTGCCCCACACAACCGCGGGGGTTACCATTAACGAAAACGCCGACCCCGATGTGGTGTGCGATATGCTTTACATTTTGGATAAATCCTTCCCTGAAAATGACAGAAACTACCGCCATTTTGAGGGAAACAGCCACGCCCACATAAAAGCAAGCCTTATGGGATCATCTGTTACGGTCATTGTAAAAAACGGCCGCCTAATGCTTGGCAGGTGGCAGGGTATTTACTTTTGTGAATTCGACGGCCCGCGAAGCAGGGAATTTTATGTGAAGGTAACGGAAGGGTAAAATTATTATTTAATTCCCCCATACCTTTTAATTTGGTATGCTTGCCTGAAAACATAAAACATAAGGGCCGGGCAAAATCCATAAATGCGGCGTTGATTGTTAAATTGCGCAAAAAAGCACAAAAAACCTTCCGCAGTTTTGCGGAAGGTTTTTTTTATTCATATACAATAACCGCGTCTTTGTTTTTAATTCTCAAAAGCACGGTTTCAACAATCCTGAAGTAGTGGTTCAAATTCTTGGTTTCAAGGTATGCGGTAACCATGTCCTGCCCGATTACCAAATCCATGTTTTGGGGCTCGGGGCAAACCAAAACCGCCTTATCCCCTTTAAGTACCGGAGTTTTTAGGACTTGTCCGCCAAGGAGGGTTTTAATCCTTTCATATTCGGTAAT
>JAAYMJ010000368.1 GCA_012521455.1 Clostridiaceae bacterium | reverse complement strand
GGCTTTCCTTACAGCGTTTTGAGCCCATTGGCTGATTTCAGCCGCGTCGGTAAAGTTAACAGGGTTGTCGGTTTGCGGGTCCACTGTTGAAAGCCTCATCATAATTGTAATAAATTCTTCCCTTGTGATGGGGTTATTCGGCCTGAATGTGCCGTCTTCATACCCGTTTATAACGCCAATACCGGACAAATAGCTTACCGCGGGTTTTGCCCAGTCGGCAATTTCATCATTGTCAGCAAATTTTAAGTCAACAGCTAGATAATTTAAGTCAAGGCCAAGCATTCTTACAATCGCAACAGCGGTTTCCTGCCTTGTAATGTTATTGGATGGCCTGAAGGAAGCGTCTTCATAACCTTTGAAGATGTTATACTGGGTCATTACCCCAATGTAATCCCTAGCCCAGTGTTCCTGTGTATCCACATAAACAATACCGTTTGGCTTTGGCGGGGTAATGTTAAATCTGTCCCCAACCTGATTTTGGTCAGTAATTGTTGTAATTATAGGATTCTTTGTGCTACCGCTATCGCTTCCGCTTCCGGAGCCGCCTTTACCGCCTTTTCCGCCGTCACCGTCGCCGCTGGTGCTGGCAGGCGTGAAGTTATCAATCCTCTTTAATACTGTTTTCATGTCATCCATGACATCTTCTAAAATGTCGCTGTTATTAATAGCGGAAAGCAAAACATCAAATGCGTCATTTCCATCTTTAATGGTTCTGCCGTTTATAACATAACCTTTTAGGTTGTCGCCAAGGTTTGCCTTGAATTTGCTGGATATGGATTTAACTTCAAAACCATTTCCGGTTTCCGAATCGGTCAACACGAATTGGCCTCTGATTGCTTCAAATAAAATTGCGATATTTTTCGCTTCAATGTTAAAGTCGTTCTTTAATTTGTCCCTCATATTTTTAGGAACCAGTTTATTGTAAACATTGTTTAAGGCAACTAAATAAGACCCTGTAAATTTATTGGCAACTGTGCCTTCTATGTTCCTGTTGGTGAAGTTGACAATGGCTGTTTTTCTTTGGTTTGCGGGGATGCTCTTTAAAACCTTCAACAAAAATGCCAATTCCTCTGAATAATTTTCGTAATTTTCAAAATACCCGAAGAAATCTTCCAAATCATCGGAAATTTCTATTCTTCCTTCAATTATGCCAATTAAAGTATTAATACCCGTATCTGTTTGTAAATAATTGGCGATAATCCTATACAATCTTACAGCTTCTGTTTTTTCTTTAGGGAATTTTTCCGCTGCTTTCAATGCCAAATCATAAAAGTTATCAAATCTAAAGTCAATATCCTCAGCAAACACGCAAAGGGATGCGCTAAATAACATAACAATTGTTAAAAGTAAGGAAAGCAGTCTTTTTTTCATAGTCACTTCTCCTTTTTTTATTATTAATTTAATTAGCTATACTAGCTATATCTTCCTCATTTGATGTGTAAACGTATGTTGGTACGATTTGTTTGACAACCTGCCTTATTTGCTCATGGTTTGTTTCATGAAGGCAGTTTTTGAGTTTTTCAAGGTCATCTTCCAGCTTTTCCATTGTCACGTTAATGGGACTTGATATAAATATGCTTTCATGTAAGGTTGCAATCAAGCCTTCTTCAGCCATTAAAAGCTCTTCATACAGCTTTTCCCCAGGCCTTAAGCCCGTAATTTTAATCATAATATCCACGTTAGGCTCAAGCCCCGAAAGTTTAATCATCTTTACAGCCAAATCATAAATTTTAACCGGTTTTCCCATGTCCAAAACAAAGATTTCCCCGCCTTTTGCATAGGTCACAGCCTGCAAAACCAGCTGCGCCGCCTCCGGTATGGTCATAAAGAAGCGGGTGATGTCTTTATGGGTGACGGTTACCGGCCCGCCCATTGCGATTTGTTTTTTGAAAAGCGGGACAACGGAACCGTTGCTGCCTAGAACATTACCAAACCTCACTGCCACATAATCGGTTTTTGATGCACTGTTAAAGGCTGAAATCATCATTTCGCAAATCCGTTTTGTGGCGCCCATTATGCTGGTTGGGTTAACCGCCTTGTCGGTTGAAATCATCACAAACTTTTCTACATTATACTTATCGGACAATTTCATTAGGGAATAAGAACCAAAAACATTGTTTTTAATTGCTTCCTGTGGGTTATGTTCCATAAGTGGCACATGTTTATGGGCCGCCGCGTGGAACACAATGTTTGGCCTGTAGGTTGAAAAAACTTCACTGAGCCTTTCTTCATCCCTAATGCTTGCGACAACCGGAGCGATGTTGCGATCAGGATACATTGTCCTAAGCTCAAGGTCTATATCATATAAATTGTTTTCGTAAATATCCAGGATTACAAGCTGTTTTGGGTTATAATCCATGATTTTCCTGCAAAGCTCGCTGCCGATTGAACCGCCGCCGCCGGTTACCAAAACTACTTTGTTGCATATGTAATTTCTAATCTCTTTCTCGTCAAGCTTAACCGGGTCCCTAGC
>JAAYMJ010000367.1 GCA_012521455.1 Clostridiaceae bacterium | reverse complement strand
TGCAAGGGACATACAAAGTGAGTTTTTAACCGTACTTTCATTTATTTATTTTACATCATTTTTGCTTTCGGTTGCCTATGCTTTATTGAAATTTGCCGCAAAAAAGCTTATATGAGCAAAATAATCAAACATAATAAACAAAAAGCAAAGTTGACAGATATGATTATATGTAGTAGTATTTACTTAAGGATGAAAATTCCATTTAATCTAAAAGGAGGTATGAATGATGGACAAGCTATTGGTATACAGATGTAAACACTGCGGGAATATGCTTATTATGGTAAATAAAGGCGGCGGCGCTATGACCTGCTGCGGAAGCCCGCTTGAAGCAATCACCCCCAACACCACCGACGGGGCGGTTGAAAAACATGTGCCTGTTGTTGAAAATGTGGGAGGTAAACTCAAGGTTACTGTGGGAAGCGTAATACACCCCATGACTGAAGAACACTACATTATGTGGATTGCGGTAAAAATCAAGGAAAATGTATACTTAAAATACCTAAAGCCCGGGGACGAGCCTGTTGCGTACTTTGACGTTCCAGAGGGCGAAAGCGGCACAGCTTATGAATACTGCAACTTGCACGGGCTTTGGTCATATGATTTTTAATTTTAAAAACGCCCCAAATACCGCATAAAATTAAGTAAAAAAGACTGCGTACGCAGTCTTTTTTAAATACCATGCTCAAAAAATGAATGATATTTTAAAGATTAGGCACACTTTTAATTTGGACAGAAAATTTTTTGGTTTTTGGGCTAAATTTATCAATAATTTAGGAAATAATTAATTGACAATCAAGTTAAAGAATGTTACATTTATAAGGGTGCATAAAAAGGAAGTTATTATTGTTAAAATAATAACAAACTTTAAAAAATAAATGCCTGATTTATAACTTTTTTAAATAGGTATAATAACAATATAAGTTTGACCTTATATTGAATTACACTTTATGCAGTTTTCTTTCAATTGGCATAAAGAGGCGAAAAAAGATTTAGGAGGTAAAAAAATGGCTAACAAAATGACAATCGACGGTAACACTGCCGCGGCGTACGTCGCATATGCCTTTTCTGACGTGGCAGCGATATACCCGATTACCCCGTCATCAACAATGGCAGAAGTATGCGATGAATGGGCAGCGCATGGTAGAAAAAACATCTACGGTCAGGTTATGAGAATTACTGAAATGCAGTCTGAAGCAGGGGCTGCGGGCGCAGTTCACGGCTCCCTTGTTGCAGGCGCTATGACAACAACATTCACAGCAAGCCAGGGTTTATTATTAATGATCCCGAATATGTATAAAATCGCGGGGGAACTATTACCCACAGTTTTCCACGTTAGCGCAAGGGCGCTAGCAAGCCACGCGCTTTCAATTTACGGGGACCATCAGGACGTTATGGCTTGCCGCCAGACGGGTTTTGCAATGATTGCTTCAAGCTCAGTTCAGGAAGTTATGGACCTTGCAACTGTTGCTCACCTATCCACTGTCAGGTCCCGCGTTCCGTTTTTGCATTTCTTTGACGGGTTTAGAACAAGCCACGAAATCCAAAAGATTGAAGCAATTGATTATGAAGACATGAAAAAACTCGTAGATTGGAAAGCAATCGAAGAGTTCAGAAAAAGGGCAATGAACCCTGAACACCCGACATTGAGAGGCCAGGCTCAAAACCCTGACATTTACTTCCAAAACAGGGAAGCGTCAAACCCATATTACGCTAAAGTTGTGGACATTGTTAAGGAAGAAATGGACAAAATATATCAGCTAACAGGCAGAAGGTACCACCTGTTTGACTATGTGGGCGCGCCTGACGCTGACAGGGTAATTGTAATTATAGGCTCCGGCGCCGAAGCGGTTGATGAAACCGTTGAATACCTAAACGCAAGAGGCGAAAAGGTTGGCGTTGTAAAGGTTAGACTATACAGGCCATTCTCGGTAAATGACTTTGTAAACGTTTTGCCAAGCACAGTAAAAACCATCGGCGTTCTTGACAGGACAAAAGAACCAGGAAGCCTTGGTGAACCGCTATATGAAGATGTGTGCGCGGCTCTTGCTGAAAAAGGGCTACACCACATTAAAGTTGTAGGCGGAAGGTACGGCGTAGGCCAAAAAGAATTCACTCCTTCCATGGTTTATGCGGTATTTAAGAACCTATCCAAAGCCGAACCAAAGAACCACTTTACAGTTGGTATCGTGGATGACGTAACCTTCACTTCTTTGGAAATTGACGAAGAAATTGACACCACACCTGCAGGAACCCACAGGTGCAAATTCTATGGTTTAGGCTCCGACGGTACAGTTGGCGCTAACAAAAACTCCATTAAAATCATCGGCGACCACACTGACATGTTCGTTCAAGGTTTCTTCTACTATGACTCCAAAAAATCAGGCGGCATGACAGTGTCCCACTTAAGGTTTGGCGAAAAGCCGATTAAAGCGCCATACCTATTAAACGTTGCAGACTTTGTAGCTTGCCACAACCCAAGCTATGTGACAAGGTACAATATGTTAGAAGGCATCAGGGAAGGCGGGATATTCCTTCTAAATTCACAATGGACAGAAGAAGAAATGGACCGCGAACTTCCCGCTTCCATGAAGAATATAATCGCGCAAAAGAAACTTAAATTTTATAACATAGACGCAATCAAGCTTGCGGAAGAAATCGGCCTTGGTGGCAGGATTAACATGATTATGCAGGCTGCGTTCTTTAAGCTTACAAACATCATTCCCTTTGAAGACGCAGTAAAATATATGAAAGACGCTGTGGTTAAAACCTACGGCAAAAAAGGCGAAAAGATTGTCAACATGAACCACCAGGCAATCGACAAGGCGATTGAAAACATCGTTGAAATTAAGTACCCGCAATCCTGGGCAACCACAACAGAAGGCGCTCAACCTGAAGAAATCGACGCAACCGAATACTTCAGCAACTATGTAAAACCAATCCTTGCCCAAGAAGGGGATAAACTGCCGGTTAGCAAATTCAGCCCCGACGGCGTTGTTCCGGTTGAAACCACAAGATTTGAAAAGAGGGGTATTGCAGTTAAAGTTCCAAGATGGATTCCTGAAAACTGTATCCAATGTAACCAATGCTCATTTGTATGCCCCCATGCTGTAATCAGGCCGTTCTTGGCTAAGGAAGAGGACTTAAAAGACGCGCCCGAATCCTTCGTAACACTAGACGCAATCGGAAACGCATACAAGGGATATAAATTCAAGATTCAAATTTCACCTCTTGATTGCACAGGCTGCGGCAACTGCTATGAAGTGTGCCCGGGCAAGAAGGGCAACAAAGCCCTTGAAATGACCCCGCTTCCAGAAATGGTTGAAGTGGAAGAAACAAACTGGAAGTTTGCCGAAACCTTGCCTGAAACAGGCATTGACTATGCTAAAACTTCCGTTAAAGACAGCCAGTTCAGAAGGCCGTTGTTTGAATTCTCAGGCGCGTGCGCAGGCTGCGGTGAAACACCATATATTAAGCTTATTACCCAGTTGTTTGGCGACAGAATGCTAATCGCCAACGCAACAGGATGTTCTTCAATTTACGGCGGAAGCGCGCCGTCAGTTCCGTACTGCACCAACAACAAAGGCCATGGACCTGCGTGGGCAAACTCCCTATTTGAAGACAACGCTGAATTTGGCTATGGATTTAGCCTTGCTATTAATCAAAGAAGGGACCGCCTTGAAATGCTATTAAAACAAGCATTGGAAAAAGGCGTGGAACCAGCGCTTGCGCAAGCCTTCAACGAATGGATTGAAGGAAAAGACGAAGCCGACGCTTCAAGGGCTGCAGGAGACAAGATGAAGGAACTATTGCCTTCTGAAATCGAAAAAGCAAGCGGCGAAATGAAAGAACTTCTACAAGAAATTTATTCATACAATGACCTATACACCAAGAAATCCATCTGGATCTTCGGCGGTGACGGTTGGGCATACGATATCGGATACGGCGGTTTGGACCATGTAATCGCTTCAGGCGCGGATGTTAACATCCTAGTGCTTGACACCGAAGTTTACTCCAACACCGGCGGCCAGGCCTCAAAAGCTACCCCGACAGGCGCGGTTGCTAAATTCGCAGCGGCTGGTAAGAGAGTGAAGAAGAAGGATCTAGGCCTCATGGCTATGAGCTATGGCTATGTATACGTTGCGTCAGTAAGCATGAGCGCAAACCCGGCTCAGCTTATCAAAGCGCTAAACGAAGCTGAAAGCTATAAAGGTCCTTCAATCATCATAGCTTATGCACCATGTATCAACCATGGTATCAACATGGGCAAATCACAGCTTGAAACCAAGCTTGCCGTTGAATCAGGGTACTGGACATTATACAGGTACAACCCAATGCTTGCTTTGGAAGGCAAAAACCCGTTCATTCTAGACTCCAAAGAGCCCACAAGAAGCATGCAGGAATTCCTAAAGGGCGAAATCAGGTACTCATCACTTCTAAAACAATTCCCTGATGTGGCGGAAGAACTATTCGCCCGCGCGGAAAAAGAAGCAAGGGCAAGGTACGACTACTACAAGAAACTTGCAGAAATGCCATATTAATAAAAAGGCGGCGCCAGCCGCCTTTTTTTGTTAAATCAATCAAAAAATTTTGCCAAACCAAAGCAATTTTTGTCTTATAAGTATTATTAAAAACTGTTCACAAATAATAGAGCATGTGGTATAATATCTTCATTAAATTGAGGATAAGAAAGGGTATTTTAATGAAAAACGAGCTAATTTTGGTACTTGATTTTGGCGGCCAGTACAACCAGCTTATCGCAAGAAGGGTTAGGGAACTTAAGGTTTACTGCGAAGTAAAACCCTATTATACTTCAGTTGATGAAATCAAAAAACTAAACCCAAAGGGCATTATCTTTACAGGCGGCCCAAACAGCGTGTATAGCGAAAAAGCGCCCATGTGCGACAAAGAAATTTTTAACTTAAATATCCCCATCCTTGGAATTTGCTACGGGGCGCAGCTTATCGCACACCTTTTAGGCGGCAAAGTTGAAAGCGCGCTGGAAAGGGAATACGGCAAAACCAGCATTACATTAAAGGACAGCCCGATTTTTGAAGGGATTAGCAAAGAAAATATCTGCTGGATGAGCCATACCGACAAAGTGGTAAAGCTGCCTGAAGGCTTTGAAGTTACAGCCTTCACCCAGCAGTGCCCGGTTGCCGCGTATGAGAATAAGGATAAAAAGATTTACGGCGTTCAGTTCCACCCCGAAGTTAACCACACCCTTTTCGGGAAAGAAATGCTAAACAACTTTTTAGTAAATGTTTGCAGCTGCGCCTGCGACTGGGAAATGAGCAAATACGCAAAAGCCTACATTGAAGAGGCAAAAAAGAAAATCGGGGATAAAAAGGTGCTTTGTGCCCTATCAGGCGGCGTTGACAGCTCAGTTGCCGCGGTTTTAATCCACGAAGCGGTGGGCGACAACTTAACCTGTATCTTCGTTGACCACGGGCTTTTAAGGAAAAACGAAGGGGACCAGGTGGAAGAAGTATTCAAAAAACAATTTAACATAAACCTAATCAGGATAAACGCCCAGGACAGGTTTTTGGAAAAGCTAAAGGGTGTTACAGACCCTGAAAAGAAGAGAAAAATAATCGGGGAAGAATTTATCCGCGTATTTGAAGAAGAAGCCAAAAAAATCGGAAAAGTCGACTTTTTAGTCCAAGGCACCATTTACCCTGACGTAATTGAAAGCGGGGTAGGGGACGCGGCGGTAATAAAAAGCCACCACAATGTGGGGGGCTTGCCGAAAAATATTGAGTTTAAAGAAATCATCGAACCCTTGCGCAGCTTATTTAAAGACGAAGTGAGAAAGCTAGGCGAAGAGCTAAATATGCCAAAAGAACTCGTATGGCGCCAGCCCTTCCCGGGCCCTGGCCTTGCGGTAAGATGCATTGGGGAAGTAACAAAAGAGCGCCTGGATATCCTAAGGGAAGCGGACGCCATCTTTAGGGAAGAAATCGTAAAAGCAGGCCTTGACCGTGAAATCAACCAATACTTTGCGGTAATTACCGACATGAAAAGCGTTGGCGTAATGGGGGATGAGCGGACCTATGACTACACAATCGCCTTACGCGCCGTAACAACCACCGACTTTATGACCGCTGACTGGGCAAAAATCCCCTATGACGTGTTAGAAAGAGTGTCAAACCGTATCGTAAACGAAGTAAAACACATAAACCGCTTAGTTTATGACATCACCACCAAACCCCCGGCAACAATTGAGTGGGAATAGACGTCAAAATGCCTCTGAACCCAGTAAAATAAAGGGTTTCAGAGGCTTAATTTTTGTCCGTGGTAGCAATTTGGAAGCATTATTCTGAAATACCCGGATTTTCGCCTGTTTTTTGGAAAATTTTAGGGGTAAATAGTTCGTTC
>JAAYMJ010000366.1 GCA_012521455.1 Clostridiaceae bacterium | reverse complement strand
TCCATTTCCTCTTCCATTTTCTTTTCCATTCAATTTCTCAATCCCTTTATTTTACTGGGCTTGAGCATGATTCATTGTTCCTTATCCCTTAAAACTAATACATAAAAAAACATGGCCTACTGGGCTTTTCTTCTCCCTAATAATCCATGTTTCCTAAAAGAACTTTATTTGCATTTTAAAAAGAATTTGCAAAATGAAAGGAGTTTATTTTGGGTTATACAAGAGCTTCCTCCTGTTTCATATTTCCCTTCTTCCCTCCAGCGCACGGGTGAGGGTTACTTCGTCGGCGTATTCCAAGTCGGCGCCCACTGGAAGACCGTGGGCTATGCGGGTTACCTTCACCCCCATGGGTTTTAGGAGCCTTGAAATATACATGGCGGTTGCTTCCCCTTCAACGGTGGGGTTTGTGGCCATGATAACTTCTTTTATGTTTTCGTCAATTCTTGATAAGAGTTCTTTTATTTTTATATCCTCAGGGCCTTTGTCATCCATTGGAGAAATTACCCCGTGAAGCACATGATAAAGCCCCGTGTATTCCCGGGTTTTTTCCATCGCGATAACGTCCCTTGGGTTTTCCACCACGCAGATAACGGACCTGTCCCGCTTGGGGTTTGAACAAACCTGGCAGGGGTCCGTGTCGGTTAAATCCTGACAAACTGAGCAGCACTTTATCCGGCTTTTGGCGTCAACAACCGCCTGCGCAAATTCCCTAGCCGCGTCGTCTGATATGGACAAAATATAAAACGCAAGCCTTACCGCGGTTTTATGTCCTATGCCCGGCATTTTTTCAAATTCTTCAATTAATTTCGCAAGTGAAGGAAAATACATAATCCCCATCCTTTTTAGAATAGTCCGGGAATGTTGAGCCCGCCGGTGAGTTTGCTCATTTCTTCAACGCTTGCCTGTTCAACCTTTCTCAACCCCTCATTAACCGCTGCCAAAATCATGTCTTGTAGCATTTCCACATCGTCAGGGTCAACTGCCTCAGGCTTTATATTTATTTCTAAAAACTCCCTCTTTCCGTTTAGTTTAACGGTTACCACGCCGCCGCCTGAAGATGCTTCATATTCCCTCGCTTCAAGCTCTTCCTGGAGTTTTAGCATGTTTTCCTGCATTTTTTGAGCTTGCCTTAACATATTATTCATATTCCCCGCTGGAAATTTTGGAAATCCCTTTGCCATTTTTACCATCCTTTCGATTAATCTTCTATTTTAATTATATCACTATTTAAAAGCTCATTTAACTTATCCTCTTTTTTTATCCCTTCATTTTCCCTCTTTAAAGATATCGTTACGTCTTTACCTATAACTTCGCCGATAACCCCTTCTAAAACTTCTTTTCCCTCTTTTATCATGGGCATAAATGTGTCGGCAAGCTCAGGGGGAAATACAATGCCTAATTTTCCGTCATCATCGCAAAAATCAGCGTTGCTTAAAGCCATCATGATTGTGGAATGATTGCGCTCATGCAAAATTTTTATTATATCCTTAAGGGCGCTTTTGACTTCCTTGGCCAATCCGCCGCCTTGGGGTTTTTGCT
>JAAYMJ010000365.1 GCA_012521455.1 Clostridiaceae bacterium | reverse complement strand
TCCGAATTAAACGACCCCATTGACCAAAGGGAAAGGTTTTTAAGGCAAGTTGCCCTAAGAGAGGCGGGGGATGAGGAAGCGAACATGATGGACGAGGATTTCATCAACGCCCTATCTTACGGCATGCCGCCAACAGGCGGGCTTGGCATTGGCATTGACAGGCTTGTAATGCTGTTGTCTAACGAATACTCCATCAGGGACGTGCTGTTGTTCCCCACCATGAAGCCTGTTAGGGACTGATTGTGATGGATGACATAAGAAAATGGCTTGAAAATTACTGGTACCACTATAAAGTTGAAACCTTAATCGGGATTGGCGTCATTATATTTTTGATTGTAGGGATTAAGGGCTGTTTTTTTGACAAAAAGCCGGATTTATTGGTAACTTACATCGGGCAAAGCGGCGTGGACTACGGGGAGTTGGAAAAGTACAGGCAGGAAATATCGGATGTGGTTGGGGATATAAACAATGACGGGAAAAGCTATGTGGAAATATCCCCAAACGTTTTTTCCACAGACCTTTCCTCACCCCGGGATACCGCTGAAATCCAGGCTGCGGCTACCAAAATGATTGTGGGGGCTTCAAGGTTATTTTTAATCGAGAAAAACCTTTTGAAGTTTTACACCGACAGGGGCCTTTTTACACCTTTGGACGGTATAGTTTCCCAAGATGTAGAAGGCGCGGTTTATGAAGACGGGAAAATGGTTTTGGTGCCCCTTGCAGGGAGCGAAAACGTAAAAAAACTAGGGCTGGTTCCTGACAATTTATACGCAGGCATTAGGGTAATTACTGTGTATGAGGAAAACAATAAAGAAGTTTTACACCAGAATCAGGGTGCAATTTCACTTTTGCAGTACTTGCTGGATGGGGTGAAATAGGTGCAGGATTTTAGTGATATTGATTTAATCAGGCTGTATAAGGAAACAAAGGACGCAAAGTACAGGGACGAGCTTATTGACAGGTATTTATACATTGTAAAAATAGTTGCCAATAAATTTAAAAACCGCGGCGTGGAATATGAGGACTTGTACCAAGTGGCCTTGATGGGGCTGATTATGGCAATAGAGCGGTTTGACATAACAAGAAACGTGAAATTCGCAACCTTTGCCACCCCCACTATTTTGGGGGAGGCAAAAAAATATTTCAGGGACAAGTCCACAACTTTTAAAATCAACCGGAAACTCTATGAAAACCTTGTGAAAAAAAGAAGCCTTGACGAAAATCTCACACCGGGTGAGATTGCGCAAAAGCTGGGGATGGATGAGGCGCAACTGCAAGAGGTTTTAAATTTGGAAAACAACCTATCAGTCAGGTCTTTGGATGAGGAGTTTGACGAAAACCAAAACCTGTATGGTTTAATCGGGGAAGAAGATGAGTTTTTATCCCAGATAGAAAACCGGGATTTTGTTGAAAAAAGCATTTCCCAGCTTTCCAAGGAAGAACAGGAGTTTGTGAATTTGCGCTTTTTTAAGCGCATGACCCAAAGGGCCATTGCCAATGAGCTTGGGACAAATCAGATGAAGGTGTCCCGCCTTGAGAAAAAAGTGTTAAAAAAGCTCAAAAACATGTATTATGGTACATAAAAAAGCGGTGTAGCCAATGCTATACCGCTTTTTGCGCGCCAGATTGCGGTGTTGTTTTCATTAAACGGGGCTGTAACATGCGCACATACCGTGACGCAAAGCGCAGGGTTTTCTTTTTTGTTATAAACAAAAAATCTTTAGCTGACATATTTAATCGTGAAATTACAGGGGCTTTTGGGGCGAAAATTTCAAAAAACCTTGGCAAAATAAAAATGCTGGTTCTTTTAATAAAAATAAGAGCCGCAAATGCGGCTCATTTATTTTTTATCATGCTTTTTACTTTTTCGCGTAAAACCCTAAAGGCCTCATCCAAATCGGATATGCCCAAAACCGCCTGCTCCATGGGGCAAAGGCCGGTGTTGCCGCGGTTTTTAATATAAGGCACGCGCTTTTCATATTCATAGGGGATTTTTTCTTTTTCTAAAACCTTTATTGCCTCATCGCTGATTAGCAGAGCGTAAATTTTTGTAGCATTGCTT
>JAAYMJ010000364.1 GCA_012521455.1 Clostridiaceae bacterium | reverse complement strand
TATCCCTGAAAGTTAAGGCAATCTCCGTGCCCACCAGCATATCGGATAGTTCCGCGCTGTACCCGTCAACTTTAATGATGGTATCAGGCATAATCCTGTATGTCGCAGATGACTCCCTTTCCTTTATCCTGACGCTGTTTTCATTAACCGCCAAAATTATGCCGGTCTTTATCTCAAGGTTTAACTTTTTCATTATCCTGTATAAAAGCACGGAAATTTGTGCCCTTGTAACAGGGTAGTTTGGAACAAAATTGTTTACATTTTCGCCAACTTCCATCGCCTTCATCAAGCCCTCATTGGTTACATACTCAACATAGGGCTTTGCGGAGGCCGGGATTTGGGACGCGTCGGTATAGTCCAACAAAACCCCGATGGAGTTTTTAACCTCGTCTTCCTTGCCCATCATTTTTGTCAAAAGAATTGCCGCTTCATATCTCTTTAGGGTATCGTCAGCGTTTTGGTTCCCTATGTATAAAGGAAGTTCGGCTTCCGTCAATATGTCCTTATATAAAAGATACGCTACTTCGCTTTTGTACTGGATATTGTACTTGGCAAGGGCATCTTCGTACATGCTTTCCGCAAAGAGGATGAATGATTTATTGGCTTCATTGGTGTAACCCAAAATCCTTGCAGCCAATATTAGCGCTTCTATTTTCTTTACTCCCTGCTCAGGCCTGAATGTCATGTCGGTATACCCTTTAATAATTCCAATCTGGGTCATTTCGTTTATTTCATTTATTGCCCAGTCATACTGCGGGCTCGGAACATCCGGAAACACGCTTTCTAGGGCTTTGGCGCAAAACGGGATAACCAACAACATCCCGGCTAGCATCATGGAGATGAGTCTTTTTATCATTTTTTTACCTCCTCTTTATTTCCCCACATAAAAGGCGACAATTTTTTCTTAATAATACCATAAAGTTGGTAAAACTTCAACATAATATGTGAAAAAAATCCCGCCAACAGCAAAATTCCTTCCTATTATATATGCGGCCTTTCAGCCATAAGAATTTTTATGCTCCCACTATTAGAAAACATTTTGCATTGAAAGCTGTCCTTTGGTGGTGTAATATATGAACGTGGTTGACATAATGCGTTTCATAAATGTTTCCACGCCATAAACCTTTGCTTTTTGGATTTTTCACTTATGCTTTCACAATCCTATGCGTATCAAGGGGCAAAAACCAAAAAGCCGCTTGTCCCAAGCCTTTTCGGGGGAGGGGGTAGGTAGCTACCTTTACCTCATTTTCCAAACTTTTTGCATTGATATACTTTCGGATATAGTGTAGTA
Source organism: Clostridiaceae bacterium (assembly GCA_012521455.1). Taxonomy (GTDB): domain Bacteria; phylum Bacillota; class Clostridia; order UMGS1883; family JAAYMJ01; genus JAAYMJ01. The sequence continues at coordinate 5,324 of JAAYMJ010000364.1, read as the reverse complement.
TATATGGTGTGGTTGACATAATGCGTGACGCGCTTTGCGTTAGTCGGCAAAAACTAAGAATTTATATTTTATAAGGAGGAACAGAATCAATGTTCAAATTCAAGAAAACCATCAGCACAGTTTTAGCTTTCATAATGGCTCTTGGCATGCTTTATGTACCCGCCATGGCCGCTTCCACTGAAGATGAAGCCTTAATGGCAAAACACGCTGAAGCTATAGACACACTTAAAGCTTTCGAAATCATGATCGGTGACGACACCGGGGCTTACAACGCTGCCATGAACGTTAAACGTTCTGAGTTCGCGAAAATCGCCCTTCATACACTAGGCCTTGAATACCTTGCACAAGGTAACCAGGGTTATTCAAAATTCCCTGACGTGGCTAATGACCACTGGGCGGTTGGCTACATTAACGTAGCTGCTCAACAGGGCATTATCATCGGGGACGACAACGGCAACTTCAGGCCTGACGATTCCATCACTTACGCAGAAGCAACCACAATGCTAGTTCGTATGCTAGGATATGAGCCTTCAGCTATCGCTAAAGGCGGTTACCCAACAGGTTACCTTGTAGTAGGCGCTCAAGAAGGCCTATCTAAAAACGTGACTTTAGGCGTTAACGAACCTGTTAAAAGAGCTCAAATCGCTCAAATGACTTTCAACGCCCTAACAGTTGACCTAATGGAACAAGTTGGCTTCGGCAGCAGCGCAAGCTACGAAGTTGTTGACAAAACCATCCTTGAAGACAAACTTGGCATAGAAAAAATAGTTGGCCAAATCGTTGCAACTGACGCTGCAAGATTGTCAAGCCAAGGCTCACTACAAAACGGCCAGGTTCAAATTGATGAAGAAATCTACAAAACTGGTTCCCTAAACGTTAGAAACCTTCTTGGTTACAACGTTACAGCTTACGCTAAAGAAAACGAAGCTGGCGACAAGGTTTTAGTTATGGTTAGACCAAACCCTGCTAAAAACCAAACCCTAACTGTTATCTCCCAAAACATGCAAGCCTTTGTTGAGGGCGATGGCAAAATCACTTTGGAATACTGGGTAAACAAGGACACTGATAAGAAAGTAAGCACAGCTTCTATCGCGCAAGACGCTACCCTTATCTACAACGGCAAAGCCGCAGACCTAGAAAACCTAGCTGTTCCTGCTGACGGCAGGGTAACACTTCTTGACACAAACAAAGACGACATCTATGAAATCGTGTTCTTAACAAGCTATGAAAACCTAGTTGTTGAAAGCACATCAACAATCAGCTATACAATCCTTGATAAATTCGGCAACGCTTCATTGGTTCTTGACCCTGAAGATGATGATATCAAGTTTACAATCACCGATAAAAACGGCAACCCTGTGGACTTTGAAGATATCAAGGAATGGGACGTTCTATCCTATACTAAATCACTTGACGGCGAACTAATTGACGTTGTTGTAGTAACTGACTCAGTTTCTGGCAAAGTAACTGAAATCTCCAGCGATGGCAAATACACCATCGGCGGAAAAGAATACAAACTTGCTGCAAACTTTGAAGATACAATCTCCATCCTAACAGAAGGCGTGTTCTATCTTGACCTAAACGGCAACATCGCAGCAGTTGACACAACACAAAACCGTTCTGAAAACTATGCTTACCTTGTAGGCGTTACAATCACAAGCGGTTTTGAAGAAGTGGTTAAAGCTAAGCTATTCACACTAGACGGCAAAACCGAAGTTTTAGAATTCGCTTCCAAAGCAAAGATTGACGGCGTTAAAAACCTAGAAGGCCAAGCTATTTACAACGCTCTTGGCGGCGAAGAACTAGTGGCTCAGCTTGTAACATTTGAAACAAACGCTAAAGGCGAAATCACTGAAATCGACCTAGCACTAGACGTGACAGAAGAAGGTTTGGCATACTACAAAAACACATTCGTGCTAAACCTTGTGGCAAACAATGTTGAATACAAAGCCGCAACCGGCAAACTTGGCTCAATAAGGGTAACAAACGACACAATCGTTTTAGATATCCCTGCAAATTCTTCTGATCCTACTGACTACAAAGTTAGAAACAAGGATATGTTCAGGGACGGAAACAAATATGACATCATGGTTTATGACATGAACGAAGACTTGACAGCAGGCGTTATCATCGTATCCAACGCTGATACAAGAGCGGATGAAGCATCCCCGCTTGCAATCATCACAAAGATTACTAACGTACTAGACGAAAACGATGAAAACGTTCAAAGGCTATACGCCCTAGTTGACGGCAAAGCAATTGAAATCAACACTGAAGAAGATGATGTCCTAGTTGACGAAGAAGGCAACGCTCTAAAAGCGGGCGACATCATCCAGTTCAGCACAACTGTTGACGGCAAGATTGACAAGTTCAACATCATCTTTAGGGCAGACGCTGAAAATGATGAGTTTATCAATGAAGTATCCGAAGATATGACATTGGTATTCGGTAAAGTTGATAAGAAGTTCGCAAACTCCATCAACGTATCCATCAACGGCGCGAATGTTGATAACTATCTAATCAGCGACGCTGTAATCTACAGTGTTGACACAACAAAGACAACAACTTCCGTTAAAGTAGCAAACTCCGGTGACATTCAAAAATATGACCCGGCCGACGGTAGAAGGGTATTCTTAAGAATCTTCGACGGCGTGGTTAGGGAAGTTGTTATAGTTAAGTAATCCCCTCCTTAACAATCCATTATTAAGCGGTGTAGAAATACACCGCTTTTTTCTTTTCCCTAAGGCGGGGCCCCTTTTGTTTTGACTTGCCTTTGCCCAAAGCCCTAAACCCTTGCAAAAAAGCCCCTTTTTTAGCTTTGGCCATAAAAAAGCGCGGCTTTTTAGCTTGAGCCTGGTTTAAAGAGCGCCGCTATACCTAATTTAAATATCCGCCCTGTTTTTTTAGGCCCGGCCCCGCGGATTTTTGCTGGAAAAATTGTCCTTAAAACAAAATCTAAAATAATCAAACCAAAATCTAAAAATTTTTAACTTTTTTTCCGGGATAATTTTTATATTTTTGAAATCGGACAAATTTTTTATCTTTTTCCATAATATATTATATTGTAAAATAAAAAACCGTTCCATATAATGGTTGTGTAGTACAATACGAAATTATCTTAAATATGACAATTTGAAAAATATTTAAGTTGCAAAGCTTAAATATTATTTGTTATATTTAGGGTAATTTCACAAAACTATATTAAGGAGGAAAATGTCAATGAAAAGGTTTTCAAAACTACTCGCACTACTTATGGCATTTGTAATGATTTTCGCGCTTGCTGCTTGCGGCGGCGGAAAGCAAGAACCAACATCTTCCCCGCAGCCGACTGAAAGCACAACAGGACAAAAAACAGATAAGAAAATCGTTTTAGGTTTTGCTCAGGTTGGCGCTGAATCCGAATGGAGAACAGCTAACACCGAATCAATCCAACAAGCTGCTAAAGATTTTGGCATTGAATTGAAATTCGTTGACGCTCAACAAAAACAAGAAAACCAAATCCAAGCAATCCGTTCTTTCATTTCTCAAGGCGTTGACGTTATCGCATTCGCACCCGTTGTTGAAACCGGTTGGGATACAGTATTAAGAGAAGCAAAAGACGCTGGTATCCCTGTTATCATAGTTGACCGTCAGGTTAAACTTGAAAACGAAGATGAAGACCTATATGTAGCATGGATGGGCTCTAACTTCGAACAAGAAGGTAGGGACGCTGCTGAATGGCTAATTTCATACATGGATAAGATCGGCAAGGGCGACGGCCCGGTTAACATTGCTGAACTACAAGGTACCGTAGGTTCTTCTGCAGCAGTTGGAAGAAAGAAGGGCTTTGAAGAAGTTATCAAGAATAAGCCAAACTACAAGATCATCAAATCTCAAACAGCTGACTTCACAAGAGCTAAGGGTCAAGAAGTTATGGAAGCATTCCTAAAGGCTGACCCGAACAAAGAAATCAACGTTCTTCTAGCTCACAACGACGACATGGCTCTTGGCGCTATCCAAGCTATTGAAGCTGCAGGTAGGAAGCCTGGCGAAGACATCATCATCGTATCCTTCGACGCAGTTAAAGGTGCATTCGAAGCTATGATCGAAGGCAAACTAAACTGCACAGTTGAATGTAACCCACTACTTGGGCCTCAACTAATGGAAGCTGTTGTTAAACTAGTAAACGGCGAACCCATTGAAAAGATCATCTACACCAAGGAAGGCGTATTCCCGGCTGAAGTTGCAGCTCAAGAACTTCCAAACAGAAAATATTAATATTAAAATACATATCATGGCGGGAGGGTACCCCTTCTGCCATGATATATAAATTTTACCGCCATGGGTAACGCGGATATTACGCGTTTTTTTTATAATTATTTTTTGAGTGTTATTCTATCTTTTGGAAATAATAAATCTAAAAGATTCCCTTAATACTAATTTTTGTTTAAAACACGTTTTAGGCGAAAATTATTATTTAGGGAAAATCCCATCCTGAAAGGGGAAGTCAGATGAAGGGCGATGTAATCTTAACAATGAGAAATATTACCAAGACTTTTCCTGGCGTTGTTGCGCTTTCTAATGTGGATTTCACTTTACGCTCAGGCGAAGTTCACGCCCTAATGGGGGAAAACGGTGCCGGGAAATCCACTCTTATTAAAGTGCTCACCGGCGTTGAGCCGCTGGATAGCGGGACAATTACCTTGGAAGGAAAAGAAATTTTGGCAAAGGACCCAAATCACGCAGTTGCCCTAGGAATTAGCACGGTGTATCAGGAAGTTAACTTGTGCCATAACCTTACAGTGGCAGAAAACATATTCATTGGCCGTGCGCCGCTAAAGAACGGCTTTGTGGACTGGAAACAGATAAATAAAAAGGCAAAAGAGGCTCTACTTAAGCTAAATATAGACATTGACGTTACCAAAACATTGGACTCATATTCCATTGCTATCCAGCAAATGGTGGCCATAGCCCGCGCTTTGGACGTATCCAGCAAGGTTTTAATCCTTGACGAACCCACCAGCTCCCTTGACCAAAACGAGGTTGCAAAACTATTTGAAGTTATTAGAAAACTCCGTGACGAAGGCATGGGTATCATATTTGTTACCCACTTTTTGGACCAAGTCTATGAAATTAGCGACAGGATCACTGTTTTAAGAAACGGTCAACTGGTTGGGGAATATGAAGTTGAGTCCTTGCCCAAGGTGCAGCTTGTGGCAAAAATGATAGGGAAAGAACTGGATGAACTAAAATCCTTTAATAAAGAAGAAATTTCCCAACGCGATTTCAGCGAAGAAAATGTCATTGTTAAGGCCAAAAATGTGGAAACCGAAAAACTTCAACCC
>JAAYMJ010000363.1 GCA_012521455.1 Clostridiaceae bacterium | reverse complement strand
TATTTATATGATAATTACAATTTAAATTGTTAATTTTTTCTCAAAAAATGTTTCCACAAAAAAAGGCGGTATGCTGGGCATACCGCTTTTTATCTTATTTTACAAGTTCGATTTTTAAGTAGGACTTTTTGCCTTTTCTTGCTATCAATACATTATCTTTAAAGCTTTCTTTCGTGATTTTTAGGTCAAAACTTTCGACTTTTTCCTTGTCCAAATACAAGCCGCCCTGTGCGATTAACCTCTTGCCTTCGGCTTTTGAGGGTATAAAGCCCACTTTAACCAATAGGTCCAAAATCCCTAAACCTTCGCCTAATTCATCTTCAGAGATGGTTTTTGAAGGCATGTTGGCGTCTATGCCGCCCCCGCCGAATACTGCCTCAGCAGCTTTTTGGGCAGCTTTAGCTTCTTCCTCTCCATGAACAAGTTTTGTAACCTCATAAGCCAAGCGTTTTTTAGCTTCATTAATTGCCGCGCCTTCAAGCTTTTCGTATTCCTTTATTTCTTCCATGGGCACGAAGGTTATAAGTTTTAAAAACCTTATTACGTCCTGGTCGTCAACATTTCTCCAATACTGATAAAAGTCATACACAGGGAATTTTTCCTTGTCAAGCCATACGGCGCCCTTTTGGGTTTTTCCCATCTTTTTGCCGTCGGAAGTTGTAAGAAGGGTAAAGGTCATGCCGTACACTTCGTCCTGATGAACGCGCCTTACCAAATCTATGCCCGCGATAATGTTTGACCACTGGTCGTCGCCGCCTAGCTGGATTTTGCAGTTATATTTTTCATAGAGTTTTAAAAAGTCGTAGCTTTGCATTAGCATGTAGTTAAACTCTATAAAGGAAAGTCCCCTTTCAAGCCTTGACTTGAAACATTCGGCGGTGAGCATCCTGTTTACTGAAAAATGCACGCCGATGTCACGCAAAAATTCCACATAATTTAGGTTTAAAAGCCAGTCGGCGTTATTAATCATCAAGGCTTTTCCGTCGGAGAAATCAATGAACCTTGAAAGCTGTTCCTTAAAGCGGCTGGCGTTATATTCAATGGTTTCTTTTGTCATCATTTGCCGCATGTCAGTTCTTCCCGACGGGTCCCCTACCATAGCGGTGCCTCCCCCGATTATCGCAATGGGGCGGTGTCCTGCAAGCTGCATGTGGCGCATTACCACCATTTGAAGGAAGTGCCCCACATGAAGGCTGTCGGCGGTGGGGTCAAAGCCGATATAAAAAGTTACTTTTTCTTTTTCAAGCAATTCCCTGATTTTTTCCTCATGGGTTAGCTGGGCAATAAGCCCTCTTTCTTTTAGTGTATCAAATACATTGGCCATTTTGGTAAACATTCCTTTCAGTATAATAAAGCTATGGTTATTATACATTTGCAAAATTAAAATTTCAAGTGCGCGTCGACGAAAGGGAAATAAAAAACCTTTTGCCACACAGCATACGAAAGAAAGCCGTCCGGGGCGAAAGCCCCGAAACGGCGTGTTTTTTATCTAATCTTTTTTATTAACTTCCGCTTTCTCTTCTTCCTTTTTTTCCGGCGATTTAATAAGCACATTTATAACAATGGATACAATCACCCCGTACGCGGTGTCAATTATGCGGTTTATAGCGTACATAAGGGAATTTGCGGTTTCGGTGTAGTTTAGTGTAATTGACAAAAACACAACGCAGGAAATGGTGATGAGTTCTTTTTTGTCAATGGCGGCGCAAACATAAATGATTATGCAAATGCCAATGGGGACAATGAGACTCCTAAACAGCAGGCTTGGCAATAGGTGCCCGATATACATAAACCCGATTGCCCAAATACCGCCTAAAATTGTGCTTATTATCCTGTTTCCGCCACTTTTGAAGGAAGTTTCAATGGTGTTTTGCAACGCAATTATAGACGCAATCGCGGCCAGTGTTGCGTTTTCCCTGTCTAAAAAGGTAAATGTGGTGGTGCAAATGCCTACCGCAATCGCAGTCTTAATTATCCGCATTCCCAAAGCGGGCAGTTTTTTCATCAAAGATTACCTTTCTTACTGGCTTTGTCTTGCCTTGATTTTCTTGAGCCTCTTTAGGCAGTCGTTTGCGCCCCTGCCGAAGTAGTCGTGCAAAATTTTGTATTCTTCATATAGCTCATTATATACTTTTACATTTTCAGGGATTGGCTTATATACATAATCCTTAACCTTTGCCATGACTTTGGCAGCTTCCTGGATTGTTTCAAAGCCGCCCCTTTCTTTTCCTGCCGCAACCGCGCCAAACATAGCAGAACCCAGCGCCGGGGCTTGTTGGCTTGCTGAAATCTTTATTTCCATATTTGTAACATCCGCATAAATTTGCATCATAAGTTCGTCTTTTTGTGAAATCCCGCCTGCGGCGTATAGCTCATTTACAGGAACGCCGTTTTCGCGGAAGGTTTCAATAATCATTCTTGTGCCGTAAGCGGTTGCTTCAATTAGCGCCCTGTAAATTTCTTCAGGCTTTGTTAGAAGGGTCATTCCCACCATAACGCCTGTGAGGTCCGCGTCAACCAATACCGAGCGGTTCCCGTTCCACCAGTCAAGCGCCACAAGGCCGCTTTCCCCAACCTTTAATTTCTTTGCCTTTTCCCTTAAGTATTTGTGGATATTTACGCCCTGTGCTTTTGCTTCGTCCTGGTATGCCTTGGGTACGCAGTTTGTAACAAACCAGTCAAAGTGGTCCCCCACGCAGGACTGCCCTGCTTCATAGCCTAAAAATCCAGGGATAATGCCGTCTTCAACCACGCCGCACATGCCGGGTACCATTGATTCTTTTTCACCTAAAAGCATATGGCAGGTGGAGGTTCCCATAATCATGAGCATTTTTCCGGGCTCGGTAATGCCTACCGCGGGCACTGCCACATGGGCGTCAACATTTGCGATTGCCACCGCGGTTCCCGCTTTAAGCCCTGTAAGTTTTGCGGCTTTTTCGGTGATTTCCCCTGCTTTTGTCCCGATTGGGTATATATCATAGGAAAGCTTATCTTCAACCACATTTTCAAGCCTGGGGTCTAAGGCTTTGAAGAATTCCTTGTCAGGATAGCCCTTTTGTTTATGCCATATAGCTTTGTAGCCCGCGGTGCAGCTGTTTCTCTTTTCTTCCCCTGTAAGCTGCCAGATAATCCAGTCCGCGGCTTCCACGAATTTGTCCATCGCCTCGTAAATTTCAGGCGCTTCATCCAATATTTGCCATAGTTTTGGGAACAGCCATTCGGATGAAATCTTTCCACCGTAGCGTTTTAAAAATTCTTCGCCGCGGTTTGCCGCGATTTCGTTTAGCTTGTTTGCCTCATCCTGCGCCGCATGGTGTTTCCATAGCTTAACATAGGCGTGAGGATTGTTTTTGTATTCGTCTAAAAAGCAAAGCGGTGTTCCGTCTTTTTTAACGGGTAGCACCGTGCATGCCGTAAAGTCAATGCCGATACCGATAACGTCGTCAGCGGATACGTTTGCTTTCTTTAATACGTCAGGAATGGTGTGGCTTAACACGTCAAGGTAGTCCTGCGGGTGCTGCAATGCCCAGTCAGGCGGAAGTTTTTCAGAAGAATCCGGTATGTATTCATCCATAACCGCATGCGGGTATTCAAACACGCTGGTTGCAACTTCTTCCCCTGTCTGCAAGTTTACAAGCACTGCCCTTCCTGATAGGCTGCCAAAGTCAACACCGATACTGTACTTCATTTTCCGATTCCCCTTCTTTAAATTTTCTTTTAATTATTTTATTAAATTTATACTGGTTTGTAAATAGTTTTTGCTTTTATTATGTTAATTTTGCCATATTAGCCTTAAATATAACAAAAAAATTTGAATATTTCAATTGGAAATACAAAAAATAAATTCCACTAGCCCTAAATTTTGCCGGCTTAAGAAAGGATTGATATAAATGTTTGCCGAAGTTTTGGTTTTGGTTCAGTTTTTGTTCTCCGCCATTGTCGGGATTTATTTTTTTACTTTGCTAAAAAAACAGCAAAACACTAAATCCGCGGTTATAAAAAATTCAAAAGAGGAATTGGCAAAGTTAAGAAAACTGCGCTCAATCTCCCTTACAAAGCCTTTGAATGAGGAAACCCGCCCTTCCAGCTTTGATGAAATTGTGGGGCAGGAAGACGGGATTTTGGCTCTGCGCACCCTTTTGTGCTCAAGAAACCCCCAGCATATCATTATCTACGGGCCCCCCGGCGTGGGAAAAACCGCGGCGGCAAGAATCGCCCTAAAAGAGGCGGTAAATTCCCCCTTCTCCCCTTTTTCCCAAGACGCGAAATTCATTGAGACAGACGCCACCACCATGCGGTTTGACGAGCGCAGTATTGCAGACCCCCTGATAGGCTCAGTCCACGACCCCATATATCAGGGGGCGGGGGCATACGGGCAGGCGGGAATCCCCCAGCCGAAACCCGGGGCGGTAACGAAGGCCCACGGCGGGGTGCTTTTTATTGACGAAATCGGGGAACTTCACCCAATCCAGCTAAATAAGCTGCTTAAAGTGCTTGAGGACAGAAAAGTGTTTTTGGAAAGCGCATA
>JAAYMJ010000362.1 GCA_012521455.1 Clostridiaceae bacterium | reverse complement strand
GAGGAATTAAAACATACATTGGAATTATACCAATCTGATGAATATAATGAACGGCTTGCGAGGGAAAAACTCGGGCTTGTAAAACCCGGGGAGCAGGTCTTCATTGACGCATCAGGACGGTAAAAATATACATTAGCATTTATATCTTAAGGGAGGATATTTTCCAATATGGCGCTAGAAGTCGGAAAGATTGTATCAGGTAAAGTGTCGGGCATCACATCCTTTGGGGCCTTCGTGGAATTAGAAGGCGGGAAGACCGGACTTGTACACATTTCTGAAGTTGCAAAAGACTATGTAAAAGACATTAACTCACACATCAGCCAAAACCAGGAGGTCAAGGTAAAAATACTATCCATTGACCAAAACGGGAAGATAAGCCTGTCGATAAAACAGGCGCTGGAAGAGGGGCCAAAATCAACCCGTCCAATTGAATTTGACTGGTCCCAGCCAAAATATGAAAACATGTCTTTTGAGGACAAAATGTTAAAGTTCAAGCAGGACAGCGACGAAAAAATGCAAAGCTTCAGAAGGTATTATGAGCAAAACCGCAGAAGCGGGTACCGTAAATCCGGCGGAAGTTATTAAATTTAAGCAAATTACGGTCATTTGGCGAAAGCCTTATGACTGTTTTTTAAACTTAGAAACATAGATAAACCCAAGCGGCTTTTTGCCGCGTTTTCAGATTAATGCCGGCAAGAAGGTTTATGCCGCATATTTAATAAAGCCTTACAAAGCGTATTCGTGCCGTTCAGGGCGCATACCCCTGAACGGCACTCCTGTAATAGGCCCGTTAAGGTTAAATAAAGATAAAACGGGGGTTAAAAAAATGAATATGGGCAGGCGCGCAAAACAATTAGTCAAGGTGAATAAAATTTATGCAAAATTACTGCGCCCTGTCTAAAAAACTGGTTTTATAAATAAAGCTGGCAAACTTTTTGGCGTTTAAACCTTTTTTGGTGAGTAGTTTTCCTACTCACTTATTCATTACATAAAATTAATTTTATGTTATTGTTTTTTTATGCGATTTTGTATATAATCATTACATATTTAAGATAAATTTTATTTTTTATAAAATAATTGACAATTAATCCGTATGTGTATCATAATACAGTATTAAAATACTGTATAGGAGGTAGGATATGCTAAAAAGCATCAAATGCGATATAAAAGCTGTGCTGTACCGTGACCCCGCGGCGAGGAACGCCTTGGAAGTTATTTTGTTGTACAGCGGGTTTCACGCTCTTTTGGCTTACCGCATTGCGCATTTTTTTCATAAGCACAAGTTTTATTTTATCGCAAGGTTTATCTCACAGCTAGCAAAGTTTTTTACAGGCATTGAAATACATCCCGGAGCAAAAATCGGCTCGGGAGTATTTATAGACCACGGCATGGGCGTGGTAATTGGCGAAACTGCGGAAGTCGGCGACAATTGTACCATATACCAGGGGGTAACCTTGGGGGTTACTGGAAAAGACACTGGAAAAAGACACCCCACAATTGGCAATAATGTTTTAATAGGCGCAGGCGCGAAGGTTTTAGGGCCTTTTAAGGTCGGGGACAATTCCAAAATCGCCGCGAACGCGGTTGTTTTAAACGAAGTACCGCCTAACTCCACCTGCGTCGGGGTGCCTGCAAGGATAGTTAAAATCGGGGACAGGAGAATTAGTTCCGCAAGGGATGTGGAAAAGGATATTGACCTTGACCAGATACATATCCCGGACCCAATCAGCCAGGAATTCTGCAGGATGCAGCAGACAATTGCCGAACTTAAAGAGGAAATTGAAAAGTTGAAAGCTTCGAGGTGAATTGATTTTGAAAATTTTTAACACTTTAACGAGAAAAAAGGAAGAGTTTGTTCCCTTAAAAGAAGGAGAGGTAAATATTTACTCCTGCGGGCCCACGGTATATAATTTATTCCATATCGGGAACGCAAGGCCTTTTATAATCTTTGACACCTTAAGGCGCTATTTTGAGTACAGGGGATATAAGGTAAACTTTGTCCAAAATTTTACCGACATTGACGACAAGCTCATAAACAGGGCAAGGGAAGAAGGAACGACCGTTTCGGAAATCGCAAAAAAATACATTGAGGAGTATTTCATTGACGCTAAAGGCCTGAATATTAAGCAT
>JAAYMJ010000361.1 GCA_012521455.1 Clostridiaceae bacterium | reverse complement strand
TTTCATCTTTTACAATAACCTTTGGCTCTTTTAGTACCTCAAGTGATATGACCACGGAATCCACTTTCGGGCGGGGGATAAATTTGTCAGGGCTTACATAGGTCACGATTTTCGGGTTTGAATAATACTGGCAGGCAACACTCAAAGCCCCGTAATCTTTAGTCCCGGGCTTTGAGGTAATCCTTTGGGCCACTTCCTTTTGTATCATAAGGATAATCTTTCTGATATTAAGCCGCATTTCCAAAAGTAACATAATAACCGGGGTTGTTATATAATACGGCAAATTTGCGGCCACATCTATTATATCACCATTAAATTCTTCTGCAAGAAGTTTTTTTAGATCAATTTTTAAAATGTCGCCAAAAACTATTTTTATGTTTGAAAATCCCGCCAAAGTTTCGGCTAACACTTTTTCTAAGTTTTTATCGATTTCAATTGAAACCACTTTTTGGGCTTTTGTGGCTAAAGCCGCGGTCAGCGTTCCAAAACCCGGGCCGATTTCCAAAACGCCGGGGGTGGTTTGTTCTTGCAAAATTTTTGACAAAACCCCTTTGTCCGTTAGGAAATTTTGCCCTAATCCTTTTTTAAAATTAAAGCCGTATTTATTTGAAAGATATCTGATTGACTCAATGGAAGTTAAATCATACATATATTTGCCCAACTTTCTTAAATTTTAAAAATTTTGTAAACTGTTGAATAAATTAATAGACCTGCCATAAAGCAGGTCTATTTTACAACACTTATTTATTATAGTCAACATTATTGGAGAATATATACCTTGCATTTTCTTCTTCCGAAGTTTAATGCTTCCTGCCTTGTGTTAAAGCACAAGTCCACCTTGTTGCCTTTTATAGCGCTGCCTGTGTCGGCGGCAACCGCATAGCCGTAAACCCACGAACCGTCGGCCGCTTCGACATAAACCCTGCTGCCAAGCGGGATAACTTTCGGGTCCACCGCGATTACGCCTTTTTCAGGCTTTCTCCCTGTGGCGGTTTTACCCGCGTATTTTCCGTTGGACTCAGGACCTGGGTCGTAAGCTGTGGCTATACATTCTAGCACCTTGGTGTACCTGAAGCTTTCACCACGGCTTGTGGTGGCAACGGAAACAGTCCCGTATTCTATAATTTTATCCTGCGCTTTCGCGATTACTTTTTCTGCTATTTTTTCCCTGCTTACTTCCGCGCCGTTTTCGTAGCGGACTTTGTAATCAACCGTTCTTTTTCCGTTTTTTCCTTCCTGGATTATCCTTGTGATTCCTTTTTCCAAATTGTTGTTTGCTTTTTGAACGGTTTTATAGGGAATTTCTTCTTCCTGTGTCACGTATTTAAAGACCACATCCACTAATGTAATTTGCATGTTTTCTGTGATTTTTGTATCTGGCGCGGGGGTTGTGTAGTCATTTTCAGATAGTATAATCCCCCTGTTTACTAAAAGCTCATGTACCGTTTCGTCAGCGGAGTAAACCTGGGATGTGGTGCCGTTGGCAATCAAAGTAACGGGAACCGCCCTTTTAATTGTGATTTTGTCCCCTTCATTTAGCCTGGTGTCCAATCCCGGCGTGATTTTGTCTTCCGCCAAAAAGGGGATTTTTGCCCTATACAGCGCGTCAATTACCCTTTTTTTAGGGGTTTTTACAAATACAGTTTCACCGCCGTCTTCAATTGCCACCGTAATTGCGCGGTTTATTGTGATTTGTGTGTATTTTGTAAGTTTTTCATCCACAGCCGGGATGACTTCGTCATCTTCAGATATTATAATTCCTTCCGATTTCAAAAAACCGGACACTTTGCTTTCTCTTGTTGTGTACTCCGTGACTTTGCCGTCGTCATTTACTATAACTGTTTTTGCGCTGGTGCTAAAGACTATAAACGCTGCTAAAACTAAGAGTACATCAAGAATGACTGGTGCAAGGATTTTTTTGTGTTTTATAAAAAAACCCTTCACACCGTTTATTATACTCATAACATCCTCCTTATTTTAGGCAAATGCTTGCCCAAAAATGTTTGATTTTATCCTCCTTTATATAATTATTAACATTTTTAAAAAATGAATACATAAAATTGAAAAAAATATTTAATAATTTTATACTTTAAAATTTATAAAAAAGCTGATAAAGGGGTGAAAAAATAAAAATTTTCATTTCACTTTTGAGATTATACACATAAAATATTAAATTTGTCAAGTTATTTTGCAATTTTGGGGGCTGGGTGGTTAAAAAAGTTGTAACAATTATGTAAAAAATAAAAACGGACGGGGGATTTACCCGTCCTTGCAGGGGATCTTGCGTGCGTTAAACACGTTTTTAGCTACCCAATAACCCTGCCTAAAATATTTATATGCTAAAAAATTTTCCCGTATTAACAAAATATGCCCCTTTCAAAGAAAATGTACGCAAAAACTAACCCTTTTGGCAAAAAAATAAGCAAAAGGGGAAAAATATTTTGGGCGTGGTTTTTTGCGGTTTAAGGTTTAAAATTTTAAAAAGTAAGAAAAATATAATTAGGTTTGCATAAAAAAAGCGCCGCTTTTAACATGCGGCGCTTACGCTGGAAAATAATTTGTTATTTAATTTTTTTAAAAAAGGTTTAATTTTTTTCAAATTGGTTTATTTTTCGCAAAAAAGTTTATTTTTGGCCGTAGTACGCGTTTTTACCGTGCTTTCTTAAGTAGTGCTTGTCTAAAATCACCTTCTTGATTGGGGCAATTTGCGGGTTTATTAGGAGGGTGTGAATTGCCATATACGCCACTTCCTCAAGCACCACCGCGTTGTGCACGCTTTCTGCCGCGTTTTTACCCCATGTGAAGGGACCGTGGTTATTGACTAAAACCCCCGGGATTGCGACGGGATCTAAATTTTCAAAGGTTTCGGCGATGACTTTCCCCGTTTCAAGTTCATAGTCGCCTTGTATTTCTTCGTCAGTCATTATTCTTGTGCAGGGGATTTTCCCGTAAAAGTAGTCGGCGTGTGTTGTGCCGAAAGGCTCAATACCCATTCCCGCCTGGGCAAAGATGGTGGCGTGCCTTGAGTGGGTATGGCAGATACCGCCGATATCCTTGAATTTGTTGTATAAGTAAACATGGGTCGGGGTGTCGCTGGAGGGGCGCAAAGAGCCTTCCACAACTTCCCCTTTTAGGTTTACTACCACCATATCGCTTGCCTTCATGGTTTCATAACTTACGCCGCTTGGCTTAATTACAATAAGCCCGCTTTCGCGGTCAATGCCGCTGACATTTCCCCATGTATATGTCACCAAATTGTGTTTTGGAAGCTCAAGATTTGCTATTAGCACTTCTTCTTTTAATTTCTCAAGCATAATGTTCCTCCTTTTTTATTACTGACATTATTGTACACAAAAATTTTTATAATAGCAATAAAATTAATTTTGATTTAATAATATTAAATTAAGTTATCCCCTGCGCTCATTGACTTTTATATTTAAAAGGGGTAAAATATTTTAAAAATAAAGCTTAAATACTGAAAAAACAGGTCGGGAAAAAGAATAAAAAATGGGATGAATGAAGTGGATACGAAAATTTTAAAAATTGATCCGGACCGGATTGATAATAGCAAAATTGATGAGGCGGCAGGCGCTATCCTTGAGGGGAAAACCGTTGTAATGCCCACGGAAACTGTCTATGGGTTAGGCGCGAACGCTTTTTCAAAAGAAGCTGTGGCAAAGATATTTATAGCAAAGGGAAGACCATCGGACAACCCGCTGATTTGCCATATATCAAACCGGGATATGTTATCCGACATAGTGGCGGAAGTCCCCCAAAGCGCAAAAATCCTTATGGACCATTTTTGGGGCGGGCCCTTGACGATAATATTTAAGAAAAAGGACAATGTTCCCGATATAGTAAATGCAGGATTGCCCACGGTGGCGGTGAGGATGCCGTCGCACCCGGTTGCTAATGCCTTAATTGAAAAAGCGGGTGTACCTGTCGCGGCGCCCAGCGCTAATTTGTCAGGAACCCCAAGCCCTACCACGGCCCAGCATGTGATTGACGATTTATACGGAAGGGTTGATGTAATTATCGACGGGGGAAACAGCAAAATCGGGATAGAGTCCACGGTTATCGACCTTACGGGGGAAATCCCGATGATTTTGCGGCCGGGGTATGTTACAATAAATGATGTGAGAAAGCTTTTGGGAAAATGTGAATACGGAAACAGCAAAGGGGAAGCAGGAACCCCCAAAAGCCCCGGGATGAAATACACCCATTATGCACCTAAAACCCCTGTGGTTTGCGTAATTGGCTCAGCAAGGGAATTGGAATTGTTTTTGATGAAGGAAAACAGAAAAATTGCTGTCATAGCGCAAAATGCAAACAAATATGATTTTAATGCGGATGTGGTACTGTCCGCAGGATTTGATGTGGAGTCCTATGCCGCAAGGCTGTTTTACCTTTTGAGAAAAACGGATGAACTGGATGTGGAATTAACCTATGCCCTTCTTCCTACAAGCAAAAGCGGGCTTGAGGTTGCGGTGGCAAACAGGCTATTGAAAGCTTCGGGGGGAAGGCTTATAAATTTAAAAAATAAGTGGTCTAATATATAAATTTTAAATAAAATTTTATGAAAGGATTATATGAAATGAGAATATTGTTTGTATGCACAGGCAATACTTGCAGAAGCCCGATGGCCCAGGCGATGTTTCAAAAAATGCTGGATGATGAAGGAGCCGAGGATGTATTCGTGAGTTCGGCGGGGACGGCTGTTTATGAACCTGACGTTGCCTCGCCAAAAGCAGTACAAGTAATGAACGAAAGAGGCCTTGATATTTCAGGGCATAAGTCAAGGCAAATCCAGGATGAAGATGTGCAAATGAGCGACTACATTGTGGTTATGACGGAAAACCAGTACAATTTGCTCATTGACCTTTATCCCAATTACGCGGACAAAATTTATAAACTTGCCTCTTTTAGCGGCACCGATAAGGATATTTACGACCCCTTCGGGAAGGGAATTGAAGAATACAGGAAATGCGCGGAACAAATTCATACATACTTGGAAAAAATGTATGAAAAAATAATATCTGACAGGTGAATATATGACATTTGCCATAACACCCATGACCATGGAGGACGCTGACAAAGCTTATGAAATAGAGGCGGTTTCATTTAATACGCCCTGGTCTAAAGACACTTTCATTAAAACCATGAATAATCCCTTAACCCATGCCTTTGCCGCGAAAGCGGAAGGCGAAATACTGGGGTATGGGTTTGTTATGATTGTTTTGGACGAAGCCCATATTTTAAATATCGCGACCCACCCTGAGCACAGGAAAAAGGGAGTGGGGAAGGCTTTGATGGGGGAAATGCTGGATTTTGCAAAAGGCAAAAATGCGTCTTTTGCGCTACTTGAGGTGCGTAAGTCAAACAATGCGGCAATAAAGCTGTATGAAAATTTCGGCTTTGTAATAATAGATGAAAGAAAAGGGTATTATCAGGATAACAATGAAGATGCCCTGATTATGCTTTTAAACTTTTAAACGCGCGCCGCCATTTTTGCGGTGCTTTTTTATATTAGAAAAAAAGGGTTGGTCAGATGTACATTTTGGGAATTGAAACATCCTGCGATGAAACCGCGGCGGCGGTTTCAAAAGACGGAAGGACAATTTTGTCGGATATTGTATACTCACAGGCGGACATTCACAAGACCTACGGCGGTGTTGTGCCTGAAATTGCTTCAAGAAAACACATTGAAAAAATTTCTTATGTGGTTAATTTAGCGATAGAGAAAGCAAATATCAAAAAAGAGGATATAGACTTAGTGGCGGTAACCCACGGACCGGGACTTGTGGGGGCCCTTTTGGTGGGGGTATCTTTCGCGAAAGCTTTTTCCTTTGCGATAAATAAGCCGTTGGTGGGCGTAAACCATATTTACGGGCATATAGCGGCAAACTATATCACCCACAAGGATTTAACCCCGCCTTTTGTGTGCCTCGTTGCCTCAGGGGGGCACAGCCATATTGTAAAGGTAGAAGATTATCACAAGTTTAAGCTTTTGGGCGCAACGCGGGATGACGCCGCGGGGGAAGCTTTTGACAAGGTGTCAAGGGTTTTGGGATTTGGTTATCCTGGCGGGCCCTTGATTAATGAGGCGGCAAAGCACGGGAATAAGGACGCCATTCCTTTTCCCAGGGTATCAATGGGGCTGGATTTTTCATTCAGCGGGCTTAAGACCGCCGTGATTAACTATATACACAACTGCCAGCAAAAAAATGAGGAATACAATAAATACGACGTGGCGGCAAGTTTTCAAAGCGCGGTGGTTGACGTTTTGGTGAAAAACACCATTGAGGCGGCAAAAAAAGAAAAGGTTGGCACCATCTGCCTTGCCGGCGGCGTTGCGGCAAACACGCAGCTCCGTGAGGAAATGAAAAGACACGCGGTGGAGGAAGGGTTAAAGTTTTACTGCCCTGACTTAAAATACTGCACGGATAATGCCGCCATGATTGCCTGTGAGGGGTATTACGCGTATAAAGAAGGGGTTGTTTCGGACCTTACGCTCAATGCGCTACCCAGCATAGATAGCTTTTTGACTATGTGAAATATATAAACAGGCAAAAAAAATTGCCCGTTTAGGGCAATATACAAGACGTGAAAGAATTAGGTTAAAAAGTTGCAAGCAGTAGTGGTAACACTACTGCTTTTTTTGTTATGATTCCATTTGTTTTCCTAAAAACCCTGCTGCGGATTGCGCAACTTTTGCTTCCGTTTCTCCCGGGGGTGTTCCGTCTTCGGGATTTAAAATTACCACAGAACCTATTGGGTCGCCTTCGGCAATGATTGGTACAACCACGCCTGCCACATATTTGTCCATGCCCTCAATCAACGGCACTTTTTTGTTTTCGTTTGGTTTTGCCACGAATGTGGTTTTTTCCTGCATGATTTTTTCAAGGTCGCTGCTGATGGGTTTTTCGGACAATTCTTTTTTGGGTGCGCCTGATACCGCGATTATGTTGTCTTTATCAGTTATGCAAACCGGAACGCCCACAGTCTTTGACAATGTTTCGGCATAAGTTGATGCGAATTCGCCAAGTTCTCCTATCGGAGAATATTTTTTGAAAATGACTTCTCCGTCTTTGTCTGTGAAGATTTCCAGAGGGTCACCCTCTCTTATGCGCATTGTTCTTCTGATTTCCTTTGGTATAACAACTCTTCCCAGATCATCTATTCTCCTGACAATTCCTGTAGCTTTCACGTCTAATTACCTCCATGTCATTTTAGTTACATGGTTATTATGTTTTATATAGCTTTAAATTATACATAATTCCATTATTTGAAATGGAGGAAAGATATACAAGAAAAATTTATAAAAATATAAAATTTTTGTAATTTTATTAATCGATTTTTACAAAACCGCCATAGCCTTCAAGGTTTATCCCCTCAACGCTAAAACCTGAAATTTTGCCGTCTTCATTAGTTTGGAATAAAATGTAGCTGTATTTTTTAAACATATATAAAAGATTTTTCGGGAATTCAATTTTATACAATTTATCCGCGATTTGGGTAAGTTCAAAAGTGTTATCTAAAATTTTAATGGCATTATCTTCTATTATAACTTCCCCGTACACGTCATGATGGTAAGTGCCTGATACGTCGTAGCTTTCCGACTCAAAAAAGATTTCCCCGTATTCCCGCTTTGGCTCTGTGATATTGGGAAAAACGCCACTTTTCTCATACTCAAAAAACGCCCTCATTATATTGTAAGCTGGGGAGGGGTATGAGTCGGAAAGAAGGGCAAAACCTGTGTTTTGTTCCTTGTCATAGGCGATAACGCATTCCATTCCCAAGCTTGTTCCAGTGTGGTAGTAGATTTTATAGTCCTGGCTTTTTAAAATATAAAACCCTTTGGCATACTCTAAGGACTCGTTTTCCCTCTCATAGACCCTCATTTCACCCTCAAATTCAGGCTGTGAAAGCAGGTATTTTAGGTATACGGATAAGTCGTATATATTTGTGTTTAACCCCGCCGCGGAGGGGAAAAGGTAGATG
>JAAYMJ010000360.1 GCA_012521455.1 Clostridiaceae bacterium | reverse complement strand
TCAATATATGATAAACGGGGTGAGTGTGCTATTTTAGGTAATTTCTTAAAGTGTCAACCATATCCAGTTTTTCCCACGGAAGATCGATGTCGTCCCTGCCGAAATGCCCGTATGCCGCGGTTTGACGGTAAATGGGCCTTCTTAAGTCGAGTTTTTCAATAATTGCCGCGGGCCTTAAATCAAAATGCTTTTTGATAATTTCCACAATCTTTTCATCGCTGATTTTACCTGTGCCGAAGGTTTCAACAAACATTGAAACAGGCTTTGCAACACCTATCGCGTAGGCAACCTGGATTTCGCATTTTTTAGCAAGTCCCGCTGCCACAATATTTTTCGCGATATACCTTGCCATGTAGGAAGCGGACCTGTCCACCTTTGTGGGGTCCTTTCCAGAGAAAGCCCCGCCGCCGTGACGGGCATAGCCGCCGTATGTGTCCACAATAATTTTTCTTCCTGTCAAGCCCGAATCCCCATGGGGTCCGCCGATTACAAACCTGCCCGTGGGATTTACGAAATATTTGGTGTTTTCATCTATCAATTCAGCGGGAATTACGGCTTTAATCACATGGTTTATCATGTCTTCCTTAATTTGCGCCAATTCAATCTCGGGCGCGTGCTGGGCTGAAATTACAATGGTGTCAACCCTCTTTGGGATATCCCCGTCATACTCAATTGTAACCTGGGTTTTACCGTCGGGCCTGAGATAGGGAAGTGTCCTGTCCTTGCGCACTTTTGCAAGCCTTTTTGCCAGGCCGTGGGCATAGTAGCTTGCCATGGGCATGTAGGTCTTTGTTTCATCGCAGGCAAAACCAAACATCATCCCTTGGTCGCCCGCGCCGTAGTCCAGGCCGTCGCTTTCGCCCATTCTTGCTTCCAAGGATTTATCCACACCCATTGCAATGTCAGGGGATTGCTCGTTTATGCAGTTTAGCACCGCGCAGTTTTCATAGTCAAAACCAAATTTCGCGCGGTTGTACCCGATTTCCTCGATTGTAGACCGGGCAATTTTTGGTATATCAACATAACAATCCGTTGTTATCTCTCCAAAAACTAAAACAAGGCCGGTGGCAACGGAAACTTCGCAGGCCACCCTGGCGTATTTGTCCTTTGCCAATATTGCGTCCAGAACACTATCAGAAATCTGGTCACAGATTTTATCAGGATGCCCTTCAGTAACCGATTCTGACGTGAAAAATCTCTTCACCTTTTTTTGCCTCCTTTAATACCTAATCCATATGAGTATACTATACCTCTACTGCTTTAATTTGTCAATATAAAGGTTTTTTTATCATTATTAGATTATTAAAAAGCATACAAAAAGGTGTTATGTAAATTTCAATTGACAAAGGAAAATTATAGGGATATAATCTAAATGCAAATGCGAATAAATCGCAAGTAAAGAAAGGAAATGATTATGGCAGCAAAAAAAGAACTTGCTATTATTATGATTGTATTTACGCTTGTTTTTATGCTAACATCCTGCGGGGCAAACAGTGCGCAAAAAGGTGACAAGCTAAAAGTTTACACAACAATTTACCCCATGTATGACTTTGCCAAAAAAATTGGCGGGGAGAAAGTGGAGGTAAAAAACTTAATCCCCTTCGGGGAAGACACACATCACTATGAACCGTCGGTTTCCGATATCATAGATTTAAACAAGGCGGACATATTAATCTATAACGGCGCGGGATACGAGGGGTTTTTGGAAAAACTAAAACAATCCGTGGAAAACAAGGATTTGGTGTTTTTTGACGCCTCATACAATTTGGATTTAATTTTTGAAAACGAAGAAGAAACCCACGACCCCCATACATGGCTTAGCATAAAAAACGCCATAAAGAATTTGGAAAACATCAAAGACATTTTTTCACGGCTTGATGGCGGAAACGCCATGTATTATGAGAACAATTACCAAAAATACAAAGCTGAATTTGAGGATTTATACAATGAGTATAAAGAAAAATTCAAAGGTTATAAAAACCGCAGCATTATAGTGTCCCACGACGCCTTTGGGTATTTGTGCAAAGAATTTGGATTAAACCAGGTGCCAATCAGGGGCATAAACGCTGACGATGAGCCAAACCCGTTAAAAATGAGCCAGATTGTCCAATTTGCCCTTGACAACAATATTAACACCATTTTTTATGAAGAGGCCCTGAATTCAAAAATTTCCGAAACAATCGCAAAAGAAATCGGCGGAAAAACCGACACGCTTTAC
The DNA here is from genome assembly GCA_012521455.1 of Clostridiaceae bacterium. Classification (GTDB taxonomy): domain Bacteria; phylum Bacillota; class Clostridia; order UMGS1883; family JAAYMJ01; genus JAAYMJ01. The sequence continues at coordinate 10,741 of JAAYMJ010000360.1, read as the reverse complement.
CCATTGGAGACTTTGACTGGTGAGCAGGTAAATAGCGGCGAGGACTATTTATCCGTAATGAAAAAGAACTTGGACGCGATACTTAGGTCATTTAATTAAGGGGTGCCCTATGGAAAAAATAATTGAAGTTTTAGGTTTGAGCTTTTCATATACTGACGAGGAAATTTTAAAAAATGTAAGTTTTACGGTTTCTAAGGGGGATTTTTTGAGCATAATCGGCTCAAACGGGGCAGGGAAAAGCACCCTTTTGAAACTTTTGTTAAACATAATAAAACCCCAAAGGGGCGCCATTTTGTATTTCGGGGAAGATATTGAAAAATTCAAAGGCTGGCAAAAAATCGGCTATGTTCCGCAAAACGCCATATTAAACCTTGACTCTTTCCCCGCCACGGTTTTGGAGATAGCAACATCAGGACTTTATTCCCAAAAAATAGGAATGAAAGAACGCAAAAAAATTGCAAGGGAATACCTTTCAAAATTAGGCGTATTGGATTTGGAAAAATCATTGATTGGCAAGCTATCAGGTGGGCAAAAACAGCGGGTAATGCTTGCAAGAACCCTTGCGGCAAACCCTGAAATCCTGATTTTGGATGAGCCCATGGCGGGGGTGGACCAGGAGGCGTCCCAAAACCTGTACGGCTTATTAAAAGATTTAAACGAAAAAGAAAACCTGACCATACTCATGGTGACCCATGACTTACTCAGGGCGTCAAATTTTTCAAAAAGGGTACTGTGCCTTGAAGAAGGCTCACTTGTTGAGCTTGACAGAAAGCAGATTGAGCATGAGCTTTTCCACAAGCACAAACACCCGTAAAGAGGAAGGAATATCTTATGAACATTTTTCAGTATGAATTTATGCAAAAAGCCTTTTTGGTAGGGATGACACTATCGGTTATCATTCCCATGATAGGGCTGGTAGTTGTGTTAAAACGCCTTTCCATGATTGGCGACGCCCTCAGCCATTCCTCCCTTTCAGGCGTTGCCATGGGGCTTATTTTTGGCGCAAACCCCATATTTTTTGCAATTCTTGCCTCCGTTATATCGGCTCTTTTAATTGAAGCAATAAGGAGAAAGCTTCCAAAATATCAGGAAGTGTCAATCGCGGTGGTCATGTCTTTAGGCGTGGGCCTTGCGGGGGTATTGTCGGGCTTTGTGAAAAGCACCACCGATTTTAACAGTTTTCTCTTTGGCTCCATTGTGTCCATACCCGACTTTGAAGTAAAACTGGTTTTAGGGGTTTCATTTTTTGTGATTTTGGCGTTTTTGTTCTTGTACAGGGAATTATTCCTTGTTTCCTTCGACGAGCAGCAGGCAAAAATGGCGGGGGTAAATGTGTATCTTGTGAATTTTATCTTCACAATACTTACCGCGGTAACTGTATCCGTCGCCTCCCGCACGGTGGGCGCGCTAATTGTATCCTCCCTTATGGTCATTCCCGTAATCTGCGCAATGCAAGTGGCAAAAAGTTTTAGGCAAACCCTTCTTTTTTCCATCTTTTTTGCCGCAATATTTATGTCAGCGGGGCTTTTGATGTCCTTTTATTTACCCTTAAAGCCCGGCGGGACAATAGTGTTAATCGCGGTTTTAGTTTTGGTAATGTTATTTTTTATAAAAAGAAAATCTTAAAACAAGGTGAAAGAAATGAGCAAAATCAATCTTTCCCAACAGGGGATAAAAAACACAAAGCAAAGAAAGTGCGTTTTGGAAGTTTTAGAAGAAGCAAACAGCCCGATTGACGCCATGGAGATTTTAAACAGGGTGAACGAAAAAGGCGTAAAGATGTGGATTTCAACAATTTACAGGATTTTGGAGATTTTCACCGAAAAAGGGATAGTGATTAAAAACACTTTTTTTGGCGAAGAGAAGGCCACCTATGAGCTAAACAAGCATAAGCACACCCACTACGCAAGGTGCTTATCCTGCAAAAAGATTTTGGAAATTGACCTTTGCCCCATGGAAAGTTTTATCCCGACCGTAAAGGACGAAAAATTCTACATAACCGGCCACAGGCTTGAAATGTACGGCTACTGCGACAAATGCAATAAAAAGAGGGGGTAGTTATGAAAAGTTTTGTATTAATTACAGGCGCCACCAGCGGAATCGGGCTTGAGTTTGCAAAAATTTATGCTAAAAAGAAAGAAAATTTGATTTTAGCCGCAAGAAGGGAAGAAGAGCTAAAAAAGATTAAAGAGGAATTGGAAAAGTATCAAATTGAGGTTAAAACCCACAGGGCGGATTTGTCAAAGCCACAAGAGGTAAAAGATTTTTTGGGAAAAATAAAGGATGAGGACATAAAAATTTTAATAAATAACGCAGGTTTTGGGGATTTTGGGGAGTTTGTCAATTCCGACGCGCAAAAAATTGAGGACATGATAAACTTAAATATCCTGGCCTTAACCCTCCTTACAAGAGCCATAGGAGAGAAGATGGCTAAAAAGGGCGGGGGCAAAATCATAAATGTAGCCTCCACCGCGTCATTTTTTCCCGGGGCTTATATGTCCTTGTATTACGCCACCAAGGCCTTTGTGCTTTCATTGTCGGAAAGCCTTTATGTGGAATTAAAACCAAAGGGCGTGCATGTGATGGCCCTATGCCCCGGCCCCACCAACACAAATTTTGCCAGCGCGGCAAATTTGGGAAAGTCCAATTTGTTTAAGGCGTTTTCGCGCGTCAAGGCAAAGGACGTGGCAGAATACGGGGTTTGGGCGGCTGAACACAACAAGGTTGTGGCGGTCCACGGCTTTGGGAATAAGCTTTTAGTATCTTTGGGGAAAATCTCCCCCCGCACACTCAACCGCAGGATTGTGGCTAAAATCCAAAAGACGAGGAAGTATTAGGCTTTATAAAAAACTCATTATTAAAAGATTTGGGGTGTTTAGGGGCAAAGCGCCTTTTATTAAATCCCGTGGTTTTTTAGGATATGTGTTTTAAAACCACATAGCAAGGGCTTCCTTGCGCCGCGCAGGGGAAAGCCTTGTTTTCAAAACAAAAAATCAGGGCTTTTGTCCGGGCATGCAGTTTGCCGGCGCGCTGAATGGTGTATATTCATAAAAAATCCCCCAAAAACAGTAAGAATTTATTAAAATCGCCATATTGGTTTTTAGGCTATGTATTGTTATAATCTAAAGTGAAAATAATTTTAGGGGGATATTATGAGCATTTCTAACCTTATTGCCCTGCTTGGCGGCCTTGGAATGTTTCTTTACGGCATGAAAACCATGGGCGACGGTCTTGAAAAATCGGCTGGGGCGAAAATGAAATTAATCATTGAAAGCCTCACCAGCAATGTTTTTAAAGCGGTTTTAATAGGTACACTAGTTACTGCGCTGATTCAGTCAAGTTCTGCCACAACCGTTATGGTGGTAGGGTTTGTAAACGCCGGCATGATGACATTAAAACAGGCAACCGGCGTAATTATGGGGGCAAATATCGGAACCACCGTTACCGCAATTATCCTAAGCCTTGGGGATATTCAAAGCGACGCGTGGTATTTAGCAATGCTAAAGCCTTCAAACCTTGCCCCGCTTGCATTGATTATCGGCGCAGTTTTAATTTTTGCCTTTGGGAAAAAGCAAAAGCTAAAAGATATAGGGGAAATCTTTTTAGGTTTCGGCGTTTTATTTATCGGCATGCAGTACATGGAAGGGGCGGTGGGCCATCTTAAGGATTTGCCCCAGTTTAAAACAATTTTTGCTAACTTAAAAAACCCCGTTTTAGGGATTTTATCAGGCGCAATTGTTACTGCCATTATTCAAAGCTCATCGGCTTCCGTTGGCATTTTGCAAGCCCTTGCAGCCACAGGGGCGGTTTCCTGTTCGCAAGCCGTTCCCATAATTATGGGCCAAAATATCGGCACATGAGTGACGGCGCTACTTTCATCAATTGGGACAAGCAAAAACGCAAAAAGAGCCGCTTTTATCCACTTATATTTTAACTTGATCGGGACCATTGTTTTTACAGCCGCAATTTACATAACCCAATTTACAATCGGGATTCCGTTTTGGGAAAATATGGTATCCAGAGGCGACATCGCGTTTTTCCATACCTTCTTTAATGTGGCAAACACTATAATTTTGCTCCCATTTACCCAGGTTTTAATAACCCTTGCCAATAAAACCATAAAGAGCAAAGAAGAAAAAGAAGAAATTTCATATCTTGACGAGCGCTTTTTGCAAACCCCAAGCCTTGCTATAAACCAGGCCAAAAAAGAGCTTTTGATGATGATGGGTTTGGCAAGGGAGAATATATCCGCATGTATATCCGCGGTGTTGCACCATGACCTTTCATATTTGGCAGGCCAAAAGGAAAATGAAGAAAAAATAGACAGGTATGAGTTTAAAATCACTAAGTATTTAACGGATATGAACGAAAAGAATTTAACGGATGAAGACCGCAAGAAAATTGCAGGCCTTTACCACATTATAAACGACGTGGAAAGAATAGGGGACTATGCTGATAATTTAGCGCAGAATATTACGGATAAAGTAAACAAAAACATTAAATTTACTGATGAGGGAAAAGACGCGCTTATAAAAATGATGAACGCGGTTTTGGAAATCATTGATTTAAGCATTGAAGCCTTTGCAAGTGAAAATTTAAGGCTTTGTGAAAAAATAGAGCCACTGGAGCAGGTTATTGACATTTTGACTGAAAAATTAAAGCAAGGCCATACAGAGAGGCTTTCAAAACACGTCTGCAGCGTTGAAAGCGGGGTTATATATTTAGAAATGATAAGCGGGCTGGAAAGGGTCGCGGACCACTGCTCCAATATTGGTATGGCAATGCTTCAGGATAAACACATCTTTGACACCCATGAATATGCAAAAAAGCTGCATGAAGAAATGCCCAAATCTTTTAAGGCGGATTTTGAAAATTATATCGAAAAATATAGTATCTAGACAAATCATTAAAAATTTTGTATAATTTGTCAAAAAGTACCCGAAATTTTTCGCTTGGTACTTTTTGACATTTCTTTAACTTTATTTTACAAATATAATGACATTTTAAGATAATTATGTTATAATTTATAATGTATTTATCTTTTTTGGTTTTTGGGAGCATATAAAAGGAGGAGTCTTTTGTGGCCGCATTAAAGATTCGCAGGGATCAGTTGCTCGACTTATTGGATCTGGAATATTTGGAAGAGGTGCAATACAAAATCTCAAACATTCTCGGGATTGCAAGCGTCGTTGTTGACTTAGACGGCATTCCCATTACAAAACCGACAGGTTTTACAAATCTTTGCAGGCTGATTAGATCCACTAAAAAGGGGGAAAGGTATTGCACTATCTCTGATAAAAATTTAGGCGAAGAGGCAGCGAAAAAAGGTGGATATGTAATCAGGAAATGCGACAGCCTCGGTCTTTTGGATGCGGCATGCCCCATATATATAGACGGTATACATATTGCGAATTTCCTCATAGGGCAAATCGTGCAGGATGAAATCCCAAAAGAGCAAATTATGGAATTTGCCCATGAGGTGGGCTTGGACCCTGACGAACTGATTGGCGCCTACAATGCTCTTCCTAAAATGGATTTGGACCTTTTAAATAAAGCGGCCCAGCTGCTTGAAGTGTTCTCAAATGAAGTTTCCAATCTTGCGGCTAAAAACTTAAGGCTCAATGAACAAATACAAAAATATGAAAGGTACAATGAGCAAATTAAGCGTAGCTTCAAAAACCAGATTTTATTAAACAATGTCTTTTTAAAATTTTTTGAAAACGAAGATATTCACGATACAATATACCATGTGTTTTACGATATGGCGGGGCATTTCCGCCTAAACCGCGCGGTGGTTTATGAATATAATAAGAAGTTAAATAAATATATTAAAATAGTGGAATACAAAAAGCAAAAAAAGGATGAGGATTTTGCCGCGGAAATTGAAAGCGCGCCGGTTGAAAAACTCTTTTTAAAGTATAAAGACGCCTATTTCCCAAAGGATTCAGATTTTTACAGCGTTGTCGGGAAAAATACGGGAATTATCACCCCGGTTTTCATTAATTCCCAAAAGCAGGCGTTTATCTATCTTGACGACGGGAAAGAGGATAAAAAGTGGCAGGACGACGAAGTTAAGCTGATTTTAAACATTGCATACCTAATCGGTACGCTTTTGTCTAAAAACAAATCGGAAAAAGAAGTCATTAACTCATTAATGACATTGGAAAAAATAATAGGGAATACCGACGCGGTAATTTATGTAAATGACATTGAAACCCACGAACTGCTATTTACTAACAGCAAAGATGGAAGCTCGGCAGGAAAAATTTCCCACGATTATATAGGACATAAATGTTTTGATGTTTACAAGGGCATAAATAACCCGTGCGAAAACTGCAAAATGCAAGTCCTGATAAATAATATGAAGGAGGGGAAGGAAACCTCCATCACATACGATGTCTATGATGAAAAGCAGGATAAATGGTATACCGTGACCGACAGTATCATAAACTGGATTGATGAAAGGCCGGTCCATATGCACTATGCCATAGACATCACCGAAAAGAAAAACTACGAAAAGCAAATCAGGAAAATGGCGTATACCGATTCCCTTTTGGGTGTTCCAAACCGTCTTGCGTGTCAGGAGGATTTGGACAGATTCATCCGCGACGCCATGGAAAACAACAAGCTTGGCGCTGTAATGTTTTTGGACCTTGACAATTTCAAAACCATAAACGACACCTACGGACACAGTTTCGCGGATAGGATTTTACTACACATAGTTGAAATCTTCAACACTATTTCCACCATAAAGGATACCTTCTACCGGCTCGGCGGGGATGAATTTGTAATTGTGCTTCATGATACCACCAAGGAAGAAGTGGATAAAGTTGCCAAATTGTTGTTAGAGAGGTTTAACAAGCCTTGGCAGCACAAAGGAAGAATTGTTATGAGCACAGCCAGCATTGGGATAGCCTTTTATCCCACCGATGCGGATACATACAACAACATACTAAAATGTTCCGATAAGGCTATGTATAAGGCAAAAGACCAAGGAAGAAACAAGGCGGTTTATTTTCAACCTGAATTTTTATAATAATATAGGGAGCTGAAATTTATGGCAATTCTTCTTACTGGTGGTGCAGGATATATCGGAAGCCACGCCTGCGTTGAGTTTTTAGACAAAGGCTATGATATTATTGTGGTGGACAATTTGGTAAACAGCGATAAAAGCGTAATTGATAAAATAAAAACAATAACTGGCAAGGATTTTAAATTCTATGAAGTTGATATCAGGGATAAAGAAAAACTTCAAGGTATTTTTAAAGAAAACAAAGTTGAGGCAGTAATTCACTTTGCGGGATTTAAAGCCGTGGGCGAGTCGGTACTGGAACCCTTAAAATATTACGACAACAACATAGGCGGGACTATATCATTGCTTGAGGCAATGAAAGGTTCAAATGTGAATAAAATAGTATTCAGCTCATCCGCCACGGTTTACGGCACCCCGAAAACCGTGCCCATCAGGGAGGATTTCCCCCTTGACGCTATAAATCCCTACGGCAGGACAAAGCTTATGATTGAAAAAATCCTAAAAGACTTATATAACGCGGACAAATGCTGGCATATTGGAGTTTTACGCTATTTTAACCCCATAGGCGCCCATAAGAGCGGGATAATCGGAGAAAAGCCCCAGGGTATTCCCAACAACCTTATGCCCAGGGTTTGCGATGTGGCGCTTGGAAAAGAAAAGGAACTCACCGTTTGGGGAAACGACTACCCGACCGGGGACGGCACAGGGGTGAGGGATTATATCCATGTGGTGGACTTGGCGCAGGGGCATATTGCCGCCTATGAGAAAATCTTAAAAAAGCCAGGGTATTATGTCTATAATTTAGGAACAGGCAAAGGATACAGCGTTCTTGAAATAATTGAGACTTTCCAAAGGGTAAACGGGGTGAAAATACCCTATAAGTTTTACCCCCGCCGCCCGGGGGATGTGGCAAAATGTTACGCCGACCCGGATAAAGCCCGCGAGGAACTGGGCTGGGAGGCAAAATACACCCTTGAGGATATGTGCAAAGACGCATGGAATTTTGTTGTAAAAAACATGGCGCAGTAGCATGTAAAATCTTTGGGCGATTTAATAAACCAAAATGCAAAAAATTTAGGAGAGCATATGTATAATATGTATAATCTAAGGTTTAACATGTTTAATATTTTTGAATTTCTCTTGCCAATAATGTTTATCCTTGTGTTTACTTTAGTATTGGCTTTATTTATATTTGCTATTGCTACATCATTGAAAAGCAGGTTAAAAAACCAAAAATTCCCCACCCTGACGGTAAGCTGCAAAGTGGTGGCAAAGCGGGAGTATTGGGGAAGCAGGCACAATGAAGGCCGCCATTATTTAGGCAGCTATTTTGCCACCTTTGAGTTTGACTCCGGCGACAGATTGGAGCTGCAAGTGCCCCATGATGAGTTTGGTTACCTTGTGGAAGGGGACTATGGAAAGCTCACCTTTAAAGGCACAAAGTTTATAAGCTTTCAAAGGGAACAAAAATTTTAAAACAAAACCGGTGTTGGGCATTCCAACACCTTTTTATTTCACGTTTTCTTGAAAGATAAGTTTTTTTAGGCTATAATAAAACAAAAAATACAAAAGTGGGGTTAGTATGAAACTTGTAACATGGAATGTTAACGGACTAAGGGCTTGTTTAAATAAAGGCTTTATGGATTTTTTCAATGAGATTAACGCGGATATTTTCTGCGTACAGGAAACAAAAATGCAAGAGGGTCAAATTGATTTAGAAATAATCGGGTACAAGGAGTTTTGGAACAGCGCCGAAAAGAAGGGCTATTCAGGAACCGCCGTTTTTTCAAAGATTGAGCCAGTAAACGTAACCTATGACATAGGAATTGAGGAACATGACAAAGAGGGAAGGGTTATCACGTTAGAATACGATAATTTTTTCCTTGTGAACTGCTACACGCCGAATTCACAAAGGGAGCTTGCGCGGCTTTCATACCGCATGAAGTGGGAAGATGATTTCAGGGAATACATAAAGGGCCTTGACCAAAAAAAGCCCGTAATCCTCTGCGGGGACTTAAATGTTGCCCATAAGGAAATTGACTTAAAAAACCCTGATTCCAACCGCAAAAACGCGGGCTTTACCGATGAGGAAAGGCAGAAGATGACAAGCCTTCTTGAGTGCGGTTTTGTGGATACTTTCAGGTATCTATACCCCGATTTAAAGGAAGCGTATACCTGGTGGAGCTATATGTTTAAAGCCCGTGAAAGAAACGCGGGGTGGCGCATAGACTATTTTATTGTGTCAGAGCGGCTTAAAGATAAAATCATTGACGTTGTAATCCATTCAGAAGTGCTAGGCTCTGACCACTGCCCCGTATCGTTGGAAATTGACATATAAAAAGAAGGCTGACTTTTGTCAGCCTTCTTTTTATATTTAATTATTTGAAAGGGGTTAGTCAAACTTATACATAACAATTCCCGTAACCAGTTTTGGATAGAAATAGGTGGACTTTTGGGGCATTTTTTCATTGTCCAATGAAACGTCTTTAATTTGGTGGATTTTTGTGGCGTTTAATAAGAACACGCAGTCCACATCCTCGCTTTGCGCCTGTTTTACCGCCTCGTCAATATCCCTTGTGTAAAGGAGGTTTTTTGCCCCCGCCATGTTTTCTTTGTCAATACCTAAACATTTTTCCATAATCAATGTGTGAAGCACCGTTACGTCCAAATGCCTGTAGCTTTTGGGCTTTTGGGGAAGCGCCTGGTCAATGTATTTTACGTCTTTTAATTTCACAAGGTAAAAATAGCTGTGCCCTGTGTAGAACACGAAGGAAATACCGCTGCTGTTTTTGGTTAAAACTTCTTCCATTTCACCTACCGGGTCATTTTTTATATCAATTTTTTCCACATAAAATTCTTCTTTTATCCTGTCAATCAGATTGTACTCGTTAAAATCGGAAATCCCCCTCACAATCCTGTGGGTGGGGAACACCACAAGCCCTTCGTCGTCCATGTCAACTAACATCATCATGCAGTAGTTATAGGGCGCGTCTTCTTTTTTGCCTTCTCTTTCTTCCATCATTTTTTTATAATTTAGGCAGGTTTCATACCTGTGGTGCCCGTCGGCGATAAATAGCTGTTTATCTGAAAATCCTTCCCGCAATTTTTCGATTATGGATTTATCTTTCACAATCCAGACTTTTTGAATTACATTTTGAAACTCAAAGCATATATCGGGCGCGCTTTTGGCATACTCAGAGATAATGGGTGTAACTTTCTTTTCCTCATCCAAATAAAGGGAATAAATCTGGCTGAAATTTGCGTGGGTTTGTTCCATTAAGTTAAAGCGGTCTTTTTTTGCTTTTGACAAGGTTTCTTCATGGGGCAGCACCACTTTTTCGGAAAAATCATAAAGTTTTACAAGGCAGATTATCCCGCGGAATGAGCGGGTTTTATTATTTAGGGTGAACTGCTGCTCATAAATGTAGATGGCATCTTCATTTTCCTTAACTAACACTCCATCTTCAAGCCATTTATTTAAATAATCCCTTGCCCTTGTGTATTTATTGTAATTTTCATTATCCCCTTCTTCATCCAAACCAAAGTCCAGTCTTACGATATTATAGGGATTATTTTCATAGAATGATAATTGCTCCTTTGGAGAAATTATGTCATAAGGAGGCGCGCACACTTTGGTTAAGTCAATGTCTTTGTTGTACCTTACTGCTTTAAACGGTCGTATTACTGCCATACAAACACCTCAAAATT
>JAAYMJ010000359.1 GCA_012521455.1 Clostridiaceae bacterium | reverse complement strand
CTTGTTAAAAAGTACAGAGCCTTTGCCAACCAGTGTTCTGACGCATTTCTTAAGAAAAAGTGCAACCAAATCGCAGACAGGCACGAAGCGCAGCTTAATACCTTAACTAACCTTCTTTCTTAAAATGCTGTTTGGAAAGCCAAACAGCATTTTTTCTTATAAAAAAAGAGCCAAAAGGCTCTTTTTACAAAACTGTAGATTAACTGCTTTTTTGAGGTTGTCGGGGGCAAAGATATTTTCATTAAATTCCGCAGTTTTCGGGGATATGAAAACCACACCTTGCAAGGGCTGGCACAATAGAAGCAAAGCGAAAACCCTTGTTTTCAAAAAAAGTCCTAAATCCTGTGCTTATTGAGCGTGCGTCAAAACCGGCACGGTGAAAAAAAAGAGCCAAAAGGCTCTTTTTTTATTCATTATATAATGACGCGTAAATCCCGTTTTTCTTAATCAATTCATCATGGGTGCCGATTTCGGCAATATTGCCGTCTTGTATCACCGCGATTTTATCCGCGTTTTTGATGGTGGATAAGCGGTGGGCGATAATTATTGTGGTTTTATCTTTTATCACATTGTCAATGGCCTCATGAATTAGCCTTTCCGTTGTGTTGTCAACCGCCGCGGTGGCCTCGTCCAAAATCAAAATGGGGCGGTTTCTCAAAATTGCCCTCGCGATTGATATCCTTTGCTTTTGCCCGCCTGAAAGCTTTATGCCCCGCTCGCCGATAATGGTGTCATAGCCGTTGTCCATCTTTTCAATGAATTCGTCGGCGTTTGCGATTTTCGCGGCCCTTTTTATATCTTCCATTGTGACGTTTTCAGAACCATAAGCAATGTTTTCGGCAACCGTGCCGTTGAATAAAAACACATCCTGAAGCACCATGCTGATGTTGTCCCGCAAGGACGCAAGGGAAATATCCCTTAAATCGTGCCCGTCCAAGAGAATTTGCCCGCTGGTCGGGTCATAAAACCTTGCTATTAAGCTTGCGATTGTGGTTTTCCCAACCCCTGTGGGGCCTACTAACGCTATTGTCTGGCCCTCTTTTATGGAAAGGTTTAAATCCTTTAACACAGGCACGTTATCACGGTAGGAAAAGCATACGTTTTTAAACTCAATATTGCCTTTGCACCTTCCAATGTCAATGGCGTTTTCCTTTTCCTTGACATCGCTTTCTTCTGAAAGGAGTTCAAAAACCCTCTCCGCCGCGGCCAATGAATTTTGCAAGTCTTCAGAAAGACGGGCAAAGTCGTTGATGGGCTGGAAGAACACGTTTAGGTAAAGCACAAAGGCCACAATCTCGGACCCCTGAATTTGGCCGCGCGCTGCCAAAATACCGCCCACAGCGATTACAAAAACGGTGCCTAAACGGTTGAAAAAGTTTATTGAAGGGTGGCACATGGCGCTTTTCTTTAACGCGTCCAGGCGCAAATTCTTGTCCTCGTTGGAAATTCCCCAAACCCTGTCAAACTCAAAATCCTGCCTGTTAAAAACCTGGATTTCCTTAATCCCTGAAATATTGTCCTGAACACAAGCGGATAATTCCCCGAATTTTTGGTGGGCGTCTTTAAAAAGGGGGCGCACTTTTTTTGAATACACCCATACCGCGCCGAAAATAAAGGGCACGACCAAAACGGAGGTGATGGCTAAAATTTTATTCATGGTAAATAGAATAACCAAAACCCCGATTAATAATATAAAGTCGTTTAATATTTCAGGGGCCGCATGGGCGATAAACAACTCCATGACGGAAGTGTCCGACAAAATCCTGCTCATAAGCTGCCCTGTCTGCTTGTCATGGTAAAACTTTAAAGACAGCCGCTGTATGTGGTCATAAAGCTTTACCCTGATATCGTGCACATAATTCCACGCCGCAACGTGGGAAAGATATGTACGCATGCCCGTGGAAAAGGATGAAAGAAAGCACACTAGCAAATAAAGCAGGGCATAATAAATTGATTTTTCAAGCAATCTTTCATCCCTGACTTCAATTAAATTTAAAAATTTCCTTATAATCTGGGGTGAAACCAGCTGGGTTATATTCATCACCAAAAGGAAGAAAAGGGACAAGATAAGATGCTTATAATACTTTTTAGCCGATTTTAAAACCTTAAAAACTAGCCTCAACTAAACCGCCCTTTCTATTACTTTATCATGTTTAAAAATGTTTCTTCGTCAATTATTGTAACGCCTAAATCCTTTGCTTTGTCAAGCTTGCTTCCAGCTTCCTTTCCGCAAAGGAGGTAGGTGGTCTTTTTAGACACGCTTGAGGACACTTTGCCCCCAAAGCTTTCGATAATTTTTGTGGCCTCATCCCTTGTGAAATTGGATAGGGCACCTGTTAAAACAAAGGTCATGTTTTCAAACCTCTTATCTGAAACATCCTGCGCCTTTGACTTGGTGTTGACCCCTGCGGCCTTTAGCTTTTCGATAAGCTCAATATTTTGTTTTTGTGAAAAATAATTTGCCACGCTGTATGCAATCTTTTCCCCGATTTCATTTAGCGTCATCATCTCAAAAGGGCTTGCTTTTATAATATTGTCAATATCTTTATAAAAATCCGCCAAAATTTTAGACGCGCGCTGGCCGCAGTGCATAATGCCTAAAGCGAACAAGAGGTTGGATAAGTCGTTTTCCTTGCTCTTTTCAATAGCGTTTAATAAATTGCTTGCCGCTTTTTCCTTAAACTTTGGCAAATTCAATAAATCCTCTTTTTTAAGGTAATATAAATCCGCGCTGGATTTTATCAAATTCCTTTCAATCAACAAATTCACAATCGCTTCCCCAAGCCCCTCAATGTCCATGGCAGGCCTTGAGGCAAAATGGATAATGTTTCGGGCAAGCTGTGCAGGGCAGCTTGAGCCCTGGCAGCGGAACACCGCCTCATCTTCTTCCCGTATTACGTCGGCGCCGCAGGCGGGGCATTTTTTGGGCATTTCAAATATTCTTTCCGAGCCGTCCCGTTTTTCAAAAACCACGCTTACTACTTTTGGGATAATTTCCCCCGCCTTTTCCACAATCACATAGTCGCCAATCCTGATATCTTTAGACCGGATATAGTCAAAATTGTGAAGCGTTGCCTTTGACACTGTAGTACCCGCAATCCTTACAGGCTCTAACACCGCGTTTGGTGTAAGGGATCCTGTGCGGCCCACATTTATTACAATGTCCAAAAGTTTTGTCACCTTTTGTTCCGCAGGGTATTTGTAGGCAACCGCCCACCGCGGGAATTTTGAAGTGCTTCCCAAGCGGATTCTCTGATCTAAATTATTCACCTTAATTACCGCCCCGTCTATTTCAAAGGGCAGGGAATCCCTGATTTTCCCGATTTCCAAAACTTCCTCAAAGGCGCTTTCAATGCTTTTGTGAACCTTTTTAATCGGTATGGTCTTAAACCCCAGATACGTCAAATACTCAATGGACTCACTGTGGGTTTTGAGTTCCTTTCCCTCAATCTGCTGGATATTAAACACAAAAATATCAAGGCCCCTTTGGGCGGTAATTTTTGAGTCAAGCTGGCGCAGTGACCCCGCCGCCGCGTTTCTGGGATTGGCAAAGGTGGGCTTGTTTTCCTGTATGCATTTTTCATTTAGCCGCTCAAAGCTTTCCTTTGGCATATAAACTTCCCCCCTCACTTCAAGGTAGGGGATTTTTTCCTTAAGCGACAAAGGTATGCTTTTTATTGTTTTCAAATTTGCCGTCACATCTTCGCCTACGGTGCCGTCCCCGCGGGTGGAGCCGCGGGTAAATACGCCATCTACATATTCCAGTGATACGGAAAGCCCGTCGATTTTATACTCGGTTACATATTCCACTTCTTCCCCCAATGCATTTTCCGTTTTCCTCGCAAAATCAAACACTTCCTCTTTTGAAAAAACGTCATTTAGGCTTTCCATTTTAACGGTGTGCACAACCGTTTCAAAAAAGGGCAAAACCTCGCCCCCCACCCGCTGGGTAGGGGAGTCGGGGGTGATTAGTTCGGGGTGTTCTTCTTCAAGCTTTTTTAGCTTTTGCATAAGCAAGTCATATTCATAATCGGAAATAACAGGCGCGTCCTTTACATAGTATAAATAGTTGTGATAGTTTATTTCTTCCCGCAATTTTTTAATTATTTCTTTTACATTTGCGTTGTTTTCCATATCCTTCACCTATATTTTGTTTAAATTTTCATCAAAAAACATAACCCTTTCATACTGGCAAAAACCCAAATCAAACCCGTATTTTTTAAACGCGGCCGCCACCACGTCGGGCTTTAAATAGGCGGTATTTGAGGCGGAAAGCACCATTTCAATGAAAGTGCCGCATAAATTTATTTCCCTGATGTCCTTTTTAATGTCCTTCTCCTTTATCCCGCTTTTGGTTTTTTTGTCAATCACTATTGTGTCATTTTCCAAAAAGGACTTCACAAAATCTTTCCCTGGCATAAACTCAGGCTTTATAATATATTTTGCGTACCTGATTTTTTTAATATCGGGGCAGACTTTTGAAACTTCCAAAATCCTAATCCCGTCAGGCAGGGTGCTGTTTAGTTTTTCCATTATCAAATTTTCATCCATATCCCGCTCAAGCTCGGCCTCAAAAATTTCGCACACGCTAGTGTATCCCACAGGCAGCGGCATTCCAAAAGAAAGGAGGCTGTGGGGGTTAAAGCCTTGGGAATACTTTACCGGAATATGGGCCCTTCTCAAGGCACGGTTTATGGCCCTAACAAAATCCAGGTGGGAGATATATTTTGCAAGGCCCGTTTTTTCATACCTGAATGAATACTTACTCAAAGCACACACCCCCTCCGAAAACCGCTGCGCCGCAGGATGCGCATTTTACCCTGCAGTTTGGCGTTGTCTGGGCGTTCTTTGCCCGCTCGTTTTCACTTTGCAAAAACTTCTTTGTAATCCCGATATCTATAAAATCCCACGGGAGAATTTCCTCATAGCTTCTTTCGCGGGTGTAGAAGCTGTAATCCATGCCGCACTCTAAAAACGCCTTCTCCCATTTTTCCATGTCAAAACCTTCATTCCACGAGTCAAATTTGGCGCCTAATTCATGGGCTTTTAAAAGAACTTTTCCAAGCCTTCTGTCCCCGCGGGCGAAAACCCCTTCAAGGACGCTTAATTTGCTTTCGTGGTAGTTGTATTTAATGTGTTTTGATTTAATGTTTTTCTTAACCGCCATCTGTTTTTCATGAAGTTCTTCAATTGTATTCTGCCTTGCCCACTGGAAAGGGGTAAAGGGCTTTGGCACAAAGGAAGAAACGCTCAAAGTTACATTAACGCCCCTTTTGCGCTCTTCTTTCGGAAGGGTGTAGAAAACATCCACCACTTCTTTTCCCAAATTTGCGATTTCCACAACATCCTCTAATGTCTCATAGGGAAGCCCTATCATAAAGTAAAGCTTTATGCTTGTCCACCCGCCGCGGAATGCCAGTTCGGCGCTCTTTAATAAATCTTTTTTTGTTACCTGCTTGTTTATAACATCCCTCATCCTTTGGCTTCCCGCCTCAGGGGCCAAAGTTATTGAGCTTTTTCTCACCTTTTGGACCTTGTCCATTAATTCCAAAGAAAAATTGTCCACACGCAGGGAGGGCAGGGACATATTGATTTTTTCGCTTTCGGTTACACACAATAGTTTTTCCGCCAGTTCTTTAAAACCGGTGTAATCGCTTGTGCTTAATGACGATAGGGAAATTTCCTCATACCCTGTGGACTCAATAAGCTTTTTAGCGTCACTTAATAGCCGCTTTGGGCTTTTTTCCCGCACGGGCCTGTAAATCATGCCCGCCTGGCAAAAACGGCAGCCCCTGATACAGCCGCGGAAAACCTCAAGCATTATGCGGTCATGTACTATATCCATATACGGCACAATGAATTTGTCGGGATAATACACGTTTTCCAAATCTTTGATAATTCTTTTTTTAACTTTTGGCTTTGCGTATTCGTTGTTCGGGGCAAAGCTTT
>JAAYMJ010000358.1 GCA_012521455.1 Clostridiaceae bacterium | reverse complement strand
GCTTGTGGTGCTTGAAAACTTAAAGCAGCCCGTATCGGTTAAAGTCGCCGCGTATAAGAAGGAGGCAATTTCTTTGGTTACGGGAAGGTTAATCATGCCAAGAAGATTGTATATTATTTCCCCCGTGGCGCTCATGTTGGTAAATACAAAATTTATATCCGCGTAATTTGTGTTTGTGATATGGTGGTCGATATTTATTGTCGTCTTTGCTTTTTCAAAAATTTTGTTCCTTTTCCCAAGCCTCTCCCTGTCCCCTGAGTCAATGGCTATCACTAAATCAAAACCGTATTCTTCGTCGTTTTTGTAAACTTCGTACTCACCGCCCAAAAAGGTCAAGGTGGGGGGGAGGGGGGTTTCAAAAATTACTTTTGCGTCCTTTTTATAATTAAAAAGGGCCAAATAAAGCGCAAAAGCGCTGCCACATGCGTCCCAGTCGGGGTTCACATGCGGCAATAGCGCAATTTTCTGGCTTTCATTTATTTTTTGTAATATTTGTCGGGCAATCTCCTTCATAATACCTATCCTTCCAAGGATGTGCGGTTATTTTGACTCTTCATCCTTTTTTCTGACTTCGTCAATTAATTTGCTGATGTTTATGCCGTGTTCAATGGAATTGTCAATCACAAAATGAAATTCCGGCACATGCCTTAACATAACACGGTTGCCAATTTCCCTGCGGATAAAGCCTGCCGCGCTCTTTAGCCCTGACAGGGCGTTTTCCTTTTCTTCGTCGGAGCCTAACACGCTGATATAGGCTTTCGCGTATCTTAAATCCTTTGTAACGTCCACTGCAACAACGCTTACAACTCCGCCAATCCTTGGGTCTTTTAGCTCCCGTATCACGTTTGAAAGCTCGCGTTTTATCTCTTCCGCAATCCTATCGTATCTATCATACATTAAAATCTAATCCTTTCGCCATAATTTGCAAAAGTTTACTGTTTGATTTCCTCCATGATGTAGCATTCGATTACGTCGCCCACCTTGATGTCGTTGAATTTTTCAATGCCCATGCCGCATTCGTAATTTGCCAAAACTTCCCTCACGTCGTCTTTAAACCTCTTTAGTGAGCTTAAAGAGCCGTCGTGAACAACTATGCCGTCGCGGACAATCCTGACTTGGGAATTCCTCTGTATTTTCCCGTCGGTAACAAAGCAGCCTGCAATGGTGCCCGCGCCTGAGATTTTAAATACCTGCCTTACTTCGGCATGGCCTAAAATCACTTCTTTGAACTTGGGCTCAAGCATGCCCTTCATAGCCGCTTCGATTTCTTCGATTGCCTCATAAATTATCCTGTATAGCCTTACGTCAACTTTATTCATAGCGGCACTTTCCATAACCCCTGCGGCAGGGCGGACGTTGAAGCCGACAATAATCGCGTTTGAAGCGGCAGCAAGCATTACGTCGGAATCAGTAACTGCCCCGACCGCGCCGTGGATTACCTTAACGCGCACTTCTTCGTTTGAAAGCTTTTCAAGGGACTGTTTCAAAGCCTCAACTGAGCCTTGAACGTCGGCTTTTACAATGATATTTAAGTCTTTTACATTGCCTTCTTTAATTTGCGCGAATAGCGCGTCAAGGGATACTTTGTTTGCCGCCTGCTTTTCTGCCTTTTGTTTTGCTTTTCTTGACTCAACAACGTTTTTAGCGGCTCTTTCGTCATCTACAACGTAGAAGATGTCCCCGCCTTCGGGAACTTCGTTTAAACCGGTGATTTCAACAGGGGTGGAGGGGAGGGCGGATTTAATCCTTCTCCCGTGGTCGTCAAGCATTGCGCGCACCCTGCCGTAGCAGGTTCCCACAACGATAAAGTCGCCAACGTGAAGGGTGCCGTTTTGAACTAAAACGGTGGCAACGGGGCCCCTGCCCTTGTCAAGGCGGGACTCAATAACGGTACCTTTTGCGCGCCTGTTGGGATTTGCCTTTAGTTCCTTGATTTCCGCAGTTAAAATAACCATTTCAAGCAAGGCTTCAATGTTTATTTTTTTCTTTGCGGAAATATTTACGCAAATGGTATCGCCGCCCCATTCTTCAGGCACTAACCCGTATTCGGTGAGTTCCTGTTTTACTCTTTCGGGGTTTGCGGTGTCCTTGTCTATTTTATTTATTGCCACAATAATTGGCACGTTTGCGGCTTTAGCGTGGTTAATCGCTTCAATGGTCTGTGGCATTATGCCGTCATCGGCCGCCACAACCAAAATCGCGATATCCGTAACCTGCGCGCCGCGGGCACGCATTGCGGTAAACGCTTCATGGCCCGGCGTATCCAAAAATGTGATTTGCTTATCATTGATTTTTACAGTATATGCGCCGATGTGCTGGGTAATGCCGCCGGCTTCCGTTTCAATGACATTGGTTTGCCTGATGGCGTCAAGAAGGCTGGTTTTACCGTGGTCAACATGGCCCATAACAACAACCACAGGCGGACGGGGCACAAGGTCCTTTTCGTCATCTTCAACGTCATTGAATAGTTTGTCCTCTTCGGTTAAAATTATTTCTTTTGTAACTTTTGCGCCTAAATCCTCAGCAACCAATGACGCAACGTCAAAGTCAATGGACTGGCTGATGGAGGCCATAACGCCCAAGGTCATTAGCCGCTTAATAACTTCCGTCGCGTTTACCTTTAATTTTTCAGCCAATGCCCCGACGGTGATTTCATCAGGGATTGTGATTTCAAGCGGGATTTCCGCTTTAGCCTGGGCCTTTTTAAAATCTTCCTTCTTCTTTATTTCCTTATCCTTTATTTTTCCTGATTTCTTTTTGGAAAACTTTTGCTTTCGCACTATATCGTCTTTGATTTCCACAGG
>JAAYMJ010000357.1 GCA_012521455.1 Clostridiaceae bacterium | reverse complement strand
GTTATGTCTAAAATAGAAGTGCTGGTTGCGGCGATGAATCAAAATGAAGATTGCGCCCTTTATGAAAAGATGAATATAAGGACCGACGCGGTGATTGCCAATCAGTGCGGAAAGTTTTCCTATTTTGAGGAAAAAACCGCCCACGGCAGCATGAAGATTGTTTCAACCGGCCACAAGGGCGTCGGGAAAAACCGGAATTTGGCCCTTTTGTATTCATCCGGGGACATACTTTTGTTTTCCGATGAAGACGTTACCTATTTTGATGATTATGAAAAAACCATAAATGACGCCTTTTTAAAACTTAAAGACGCCGACGGCATAGTTTTTGACTGCGAATATGTAAATGAAGGCATTAGAAAAAAAGTTGGCATAAAAAAAGTTAAAAGGCTTAGGATTTACAACTGTTTAAGGTACGGGACCTACCGCTTTGCGGTAAAAAGGGAGGCTCTGCAAAAAGCCAATGTTTTCTTTTCCCATCATTTCGGAGGAGGCGCCAAGTACCAAAGCGGTGAAGATTCCATCTTTATTTCGGATTTAATAAAAAAGGGGCTAAAGATTTACCAGTACCCAAAAAAGATATTAAAACTTGACAGAAGCACATCTTCATGGTTTAGGGGCTACACCGACAAATACTTTTTTGACAAAGGGGCGCTTCTTTGCGCGATTTTTCCAAAGACCTGCTATTTATTTGCTTTTGTTTTTGCTTATAAGTTTAAGAATTTATCAAAAGAACACGGATATTTTAAGGTTTTAAAGCTTTTAATTTCAGGTATGCACGACTTTAAAAAATAAGGGTGATTTTTATGAATGACATATTGGTTTCAGTGATTATACCAACCTATCAAAGGCCACAGTATCTAAACAGGGCAATTTTGTCGGTGGCAAACCAAAGCTATAAAAATATTGAAATTGTTGTGGTTGACGATAACGGCAAAGGGACGGGCTGCCAGATTGAAACCCAAAATGTTATAAAAAGCCTTCCCTTTGAGATAAATTACATTGTAAACGAAGATACCATAGGCGGGGCCCGTTCAAGGAACAAGGGGGCGGAAGCGTCAAGCGGGGAATACCTTTGTTTTTTGGACGATGATGACATTTACTTAGAGAATAAAATAAAAGACCAGCTAGAGTTTATGGTGGGAAATGATTTGGATGTTTCTTTTACGGATATAAAAATGCGCAATGAGGAAGAAAAAACCGTAGATAAAAGGATACACAAGCGGTACATAAAAAGCACGGACAATCAGTCTTTGTTAAAATACCACCTAAAATACCACCTTACCCCCACCGACTCTTATATGTTTAAGCGGGAAGCCTTTTTTAGGTGCGGGGGCTTTAAGCACAGGGTGGTGTCACAGGATTTTATGTTAATGCTTGAGTGCATTGAAAAAGGGTTAAAGATCGGATACAAAGAAGGGGTTTACGCAATACAGTATATCCACAGCCAAAAGAGGATTTCCCAAGGGAAAAACCGCATTTTGGGGGACAGAATGCTTTATGAGATAAAACAAAAGTATTTTAACTTGTTGGATAAACGGGATATAAGGTTTATAAAATTCAGGTACCATGCGGCGTTATTCTTTTATTACATCAGGGAAAGGGATTTCATAAAGGGGGCAAAGGAATTGGTTTTGGCGTTTTTTAAATCCCCTTGCGACTTTTTTGTGGAAGGATTTTATTTGTTGTCTGGAAGGGATTGATGAAATTGGATTTTGACATTCTTGTGCTGGGGCACTTAATTCCCCAAAACATGGAAAAGGAAGTTTTCGATAAAACAAAGGGATATATAAATTTTTCATCAAGTTCCCACCTTCGTTTAATGCTTGACTGCATTAAGGAAGGGTTTTTAGGAGAAATCAGGCTGTTTAATTTGCTTCCCGTGCCGTCATTCCCTAAAAGGTATAAGGATTTATGGATACCTTCCTTTGACTTTGAAATTGATGGCTGTATTAAGGCAAAAAACGTGGGGTATTTCAATCTGACGGTGTTAAAAAAGCTGTCAAAGAGGGCGCGGGTTTTAAAAAACGCAATAAAATGGGCAAAGGAAAATACGGGCAGAAAAAAGATATTATTTGCCTATGGCGTTTATTCTGAGTATTTGGATACTTTTAAAGCCATAAAAAAGATTGATAAAAACATACATATCAATTTGATTGTCCCGGACATTCCCCTATATACGGACATTGACAAAAAGGAAAGTTTAATATACAAACTTAGGGCAAAATACCGCATGAACAAAATGGAAAAAAATTCTTCCTATGTGGATAGTTTCGTTTTTTTAACCCAAAACATGAAGGATTTTTTCAAGACGCAAAAGCCCTATGAAGTAATTGAAGGGGTCTTTTCGCAAAACCCCTATGTGGGGGAATATAAGCCCGGCAGTATTAAAACAATTACCTACACAGGCACTTTTACGGTAAAATACGGGGTTTTGGACTTGGTTAAGGCATTTTCCTATATAAAAGATGAAAACTACCGCTTGGTTTTAGCAGGAAGCGGCGAAGGGGAAGAAGAAATAAAACAGGCGGCTAAGGAAGATGAAAGGATTATTTACCTTGGGGCGCTTACAAAGGATGAGGTGTTAAGGCTTCAGGCCAACTCCACTATTTTAGTAAACCCCAGAAAAGATGAGCACGATTTTACCAAGTATTCCTTCCCTTCAAAAATAATGGAGTATTTATCAAGCGGACGGCCTGTAATCTGCCACAAACTCCCGGGAATTCCTGATGAATACGATGATTATTTATACTATTTTAAATCAAAGGACCCGCAGGGTACGGCCGTTGATTTAATGGAGTTATGCGCTTTTAATGAAAACGCCTTAAAAATATTCGGTCTTGCGGGAAGGGACTTTGTTTTTGCCAACAAGAACACAAAGGTGCAGGGGGAAAAGCTCAAAAGCATGGTTTTAGACTATGGGAGAATTAAAGTATGAAGAAAAAAATCCTGATAGCAAGCTGCCCTCTAAACCCTGGGGGCACCACAAGCGCGCTTTTGAATTTACTAAAGAAAATTGACTATGAAAAGCTGGATGTCACGCTGGCTTTGGAGAAATATGAGGGGGATTTTTTAGACGAAATCCCTAAAGAGGTAAAGGTTTTTGCCTCAAAGAAAGATAAGACAATTTGGGATAAGCTGTGGAATAAAACCATATATTTGTTAAAAGGGGTTTATTTTTTACTTCTGTATTATAAATTTTTTAAAAAGGACAAGGGCAGTTTATACAGGTATCAGATTATGTCGGGGATTGGCGGCGCGGCTGTGTCCAAAAAGGCCAAAGGATATTTTGACATGGCGCTGGGGTTTATGGAAGGCTGGCCCAATAATTATGTGATAAAAAAGGTAAACGCCCAAAAAAAGCACATTTTAATTCACCCTGATTACAAATCCTGCGGCCTTGATAAGGATTTGGACCGCTATCTTTTTGAAAAGGCGGATTACATATTATTTGTTGCCCCCGCCTTGAAAGAAAGTTTTGATAATATGCTTCCCCAGTATAAACAAAAGACCGGGGTTTTAAAAAATATAGTCGACAGGGACGAAATAGCAAAAAAAGCGGATGAAAAGGCGGATTTTGAATTTGACAAAAACTATTTTAACATTGTAACCTTATCGCGCCTGCGGATTTTTGACAAGGGGATAGACATTGCGATAGAGGCGGCGGAAAAGCTAAAGGAAAGCGGCGTCAAATTCCGCTGGTATGTGCTGGGGTGGGGGGAAGATTACAAGGCGCTTCAAAAGATGGTTTATGAGAAGGGCCTGTCAGGTATGTTTTTTTTATGCGGCGCCAAAAAAAACCCTTACCCGTATTTAAAAAACGCTGATTTGTTTGTTTTGACAAGCCGCTACG
>JAAYMJ010000356.1 GCA_012521455.1 Clostridiaceae bacterium | reverse complement strand
ATTATAAAATAAATATAGGACTTTTTTATTAACTTTATAAATATTTTTTGCCTCAATTGCCATTTTCCAAAACTCAAGCCTTGCCCGGGACATGCGGGAAGCGGAAAGCGTATTTAGGGAAGTCCCCTTTAACATTGAAATTGACGCAAGTATTTTAGACGAAAAAGCAAAAGGCTCAAAAATACTTTTACAGGGTATAATCGACTGCTTTTTCATAAAAGACGGGCAAATCACCCTTGTGGACTATAAAACCGATTATTTTAGCCATGTTAGCGAAATAGTTAAAAAATACGCCCGCCAGCTTGAGTTTTACAAAATGGCAATTGAGGCAAAAAATATTTATAAAGTTAATAAAAAAGTCATATATTTATTTTATAATAATACTATGATAGAAGTTTAAGTACATATTTTGAAAGGGGAAAAAGAGTTTGAAAAGAACTAGGAAAAGCAGGTTTTTGAAAGTTTTAATGTATATAGGGCTGTATCTTTTAATATTTATCGGCACCACCGTGTTTTTTACCAACTATTTTTCCAAGCAGGAAACCAAAGGCGCCAACATTGAGCCCACCCCCTCAGAAGAAAGCGGGGTAGTAATTTTCGATAAGGGAAACGAAAAAAAATCAAAGGACGAAATAATCGCGGAACTTGAGGAAAAACTTGAGGAAAAAGAAGAGCAGATTGAATTGTTGCAGGCTCAGATTGATAAATTAAAGGCGGATTTAGAAAACAGCAAATCCACCCCTACCCCAAAACCAACACCGACCCCGGCTCCAACGGAAACCCCAAAGACAACGGAAACACCAAAGGCAACACAGACACCAAAGGTAACGGAAACACCAAAACCAACCCAAACCCCAACACATACCCAAACCCCAACACCTACACCTACGCCTACACCAACTCCTACACCAACTCCTACACCAACCCCTGCACCAACATCCACGCCAAAACCAACGCCCAATCCCGATATCCCAACCAGCGATACGGGGCTTTAATGCGTATATAAATATAAAAACCAAGCCGCAAGGCTTGGTTTTTATATTATTTAGGTTTTATGTTTCTTATCCATCCCATACATCACACAAAGCGTTGCAAAACACAAAAGGGAAAACACAACCCCCGCGCTCATGCCAAGTTTTAGCGCGAAAGTTTCTTGCGCGCCTTTAAAATAAGCCAGCGCCTTGTCGGTTATAAACCCCACAAGCCACGGCCCCACGCTTGCGCCGATATCCCCGCCCGCGGCGAGGACCGCAAAAATCCAGGTTCCCGCTTTTGGGAATTTGTTGCTTGCCAAAACCAGATTCCCCGGCCAAAGAAGGCTAACCCCAAAGCCGCACAGGGCGCAGAAAACCAATGATATAAAGGGGATGGGTGATACAGCGATAACCAAATAGGATATACAAGTTAAAAGGGAGCCTAAAATCATGAACTTGTTTAAGTTTATCCTGTTGGAATTAAGCCCGTAAAGAAGCCTTCCTAACCCCATCATTATGGCAAAAAAGCTCACGCCGAAAGAGTCCCCCGCCACTTTCGGGATTTTCACCGCCGCCTCCAAAAAGGCGGAAATCCAGCCGGTGATAGTTAGTTCGCTCGCCCCGCCAAAAGTTATGGCAATAAAGGCAAGGATGAAATAAGGGTGCCAAAACACCTTTTTTCCCTCCGTCCGCTCTTCCTCGGGTATGGGGGAGGGAATGGGGGAGGACAAAAACAGGAAAAAGTCCGCCAAAGGCAGGATTATCCATAAAAGCATGATAATCTGCCAGTTTCGTTTTCCCAAAACAAAAAGCAAAAAGGTGGTTGCCAAAATCACAAAGGCCTGCCCCCATGAGTAAAAGGAGTGAAGAAGGCTCATGGCCCCTTCTTTTTCATCATGGGGGATTGAATTCATTATGGGGCTTAAAAGCACTTCCAAAAGCCCGCTTGCCTAGGCAAAAATTATGGTGGATATGACAAAGCCCAAATACACGTTATTAAAAATAAATGGCGTTATGGCAAAGAGAAAGAAGCCCGCCGTTGCCACAAGGGGCGTTGCCAGAATAAAGGGGCGGAAGCCATATTTATCCGCCGCCTTAGAGAATATTAGGTCGCAGGCAACCTGGGTTATAAAATTTATAAAAGTCAAAAACCCCAATTGTTCAAAGGAAATATTATACATTTCCCTCAAGGTCAGGAATAAAATCGGAGTTATGTTAACCGTCGCCGCCTGAATTACAAAACCAAGATAGCACGAAAGGATGGTTTTTCTATAAAAAACATTTTTTGTCAAATGCTTATCCCCCTAGAAACATGAGTTTTTCACATTATCCACAGAGTTATCCACATAAAATGTGGATAGTGGGAGAAAACTTTTCACAGCATGTGGATAGTTTATGTAAACTAATGTAAACGATTGTTAAATTTTCCTAAAATGCCAGGTGTAGCTTGCAAAGTCCCCTGAAAAATGCGGGATTTTCAATCCATAGTTCATAAGTAGGGAACCAGACATAATTTCGTGGTTATCCACATTTTTATACACATACCCGGGGACAAGCCCTGAAAGTTTTAACCTTTTTAGCGGGGAATTTGCCTCTGTGAGGATATTTGTAAAGGAAACGAAAAACTCGTCTTTTTCCTTTGACACAAACATAAACGCCCCCGCGTTGTCCACAAAGGGGTTTTTCAACCTGTAAAGGTCGCCGTATTGAAGCAGGTGCCTTATTTCCTTATACTTTTTAATTCCCGCTTTTAAAACTTCTTTCTCGTCCTCTTTCAAATTAGCCGGGTCAAATTCAAGGCCGAAATTCCCTGTAATCGCCACGTTAAAACGGGTTTTCACAGGGGTTACCCTTCCCGTCTGATGGTTTGGGCAGGCTGAAAAATGGGAGCCCATGGAAGAAGGGGGATATACCATGCTTGTGCCGTAGTGGATTTTTAGCCTTGAAATGGCGTCGGTGTTATCGCTTGTCCATGTTTGGGGCATGTAGTAAAGCATTCCAGCGTCAAACCGCCCGCCCCCGCCTGAACAGGACTCAAATAGAACATTGGGAAACTCGGACACAAGCCTTTCTAATACCCCGTAAAGCCCTAAAATATACCTGTGGGGAACTTCCCCTTGGGCATATTTTACGCTTCCGATTTCGCTGAAATTGCGGTTCATGTCCCATTTTACATATTCAATATTGTGTTCGGATAAAAGCTTGCGGATGGTGTTGTAAATATACTCGCACACATCTTCCCTTGAGAAGTCCAAAATAAGCTGGCTTCTTGCGGTGGTGCGGTTTCTTCCCTCAATATGCAAGCACCAGTCGGGATGTTCTTCATAGAGCCTGCTTTTCGGGCTGACCATTTCAGGCTCTACCCAAATCCCAAACTTCAATCCCAAAGCGTTGATTTTTGAAATTAGCGGATTTAGGCCCCCGCGGATTTTTTGGGTGTTGACATACCAATCCACTAAAGAGGTCCTGTCGTCATTTCTTTCCCCAAACCAGCCGTCATCCAGAACAAAAATCTCCGCGCCGATTTCCGCCGCGCTTTTTGCAAGGCTGTACAGCCTTTCTTCATTGAAATTGAAATACACTGCCTCCCAGCTGTTTAAAAGCACGGGGCGGGGGCTTTTTTTGTATTTTCCCCTGATAAGGTGGTTGTTGTATAAATCATGGAATGTCCTGCTCATATTGCCAAACCCCTCGTCTGAGTAGCAAAAAACAACTTCCGGGGATTGGAAAACGCCGCCTTTATCCAGCTTCCATGAAAAATTAAAGGGGTTTATCCCCACGTTTACGCGGGTGGTGTCGTACTCATCCACTTCCACCTGCATGGAGAAATTGCCGCTGTAAATAAAGGAAAAGGCGTAAACTTCGCCGCAATTTTCCCCGCAGTCAGGGGAAGCCAGCGCCATAAAGGGGTTTAGGGCATGGCTTGACGCGCCGCGTCGGCTGTCGATTGACAAAAGCCCGTGTTTTAGGGGCGAAATTTCCACAAAGCGCTCCCTTGCCCATGAGCCGTGAAGCTGCATAAGCCTAAAATCCATGTGGTCAAAACCTACTGACGCGCTCATGACATTTTTTAAAATGACACTTTCCCCTTCGTTTATGACTTTAACACTTCTTGAAATTACGGGATAGTTTTTAAACACGCAGTAGCTTAAAACCACCTTTAAATTTAACAAATCATCAAACAAAGTTAACTCCAGTGTATCAACGTCGGAATCCTTTGCATAAAGGCAGGGAAGGCCCTCTAACTTTCTTTTTCCCTGATAAATTTTATGTTCCATATACCTTAAATCGCAAAAATTAACCCCGTCTTTTTCCGCCGCGAAGGCAGGGCTTCTTAAATCACCGCCCCCGTAGGTGGGGTATTCCCTCATGATTAAATCCAGCGAAAATGAATAGTTTTCAAACGAGGGGGCGTTAAAGGCTGCCCTGTTTGAGGGGCGGAACAAATCGGGGAAATCTTCGGTTATGCTTTTTCCATAATATAAATGGGCCAAATGCCCCCCGTCCAGGATATTGAAAATGTAGCTTACGCCTTTTGCCCGAAGGTGAAAGGTTTTTGATTTTTCATCAAATAATACTCCCATAAAACTACCTCCAAATTTATTTTCCGCCCTTTAGCCAGTTTACCGATTTTAAAAGCGGGCCGTATATATCATCTTCAATGTTTATGATTAATTTTTCCAGTTCCTCTTTTGACGGGACGTGATCGCAAAAAGTCACATTGTCTAACTCTGAAATTACCGCAAGGGGGGTCTGCTCATCGGACTCACCCATGCAAAAAACCGCCGACGCTGCTAAAGCGTCCGCCACATTTACCTTGGTTTTTTGCAAGGTTCTTCCAAACAAATCGGGTTTATGGATTAAATTTTTTACCCCCTCAAACCCGCAATACGCCACGCACCTTCCCGTAACCCCCCAGCGCAAGGGGCTTGAAACGCTGTCGGTGATGATAACACCTAGGTTTTTTACTTTATAATGGCCTCTTAATTCTTCCCAAATTGTATTTACGCTCTTTTGGGGGTCCTTTGGCCATAGGACATAATAGCCCCCCGTATTTGACTCGTCAACCCCCGATGAGGGCACCAGCATATTCCCTTTAATAGTTAAAAACACGTCATATTTGCTTTTTGTTTTTGGCAAATACCACTGGGCTTCATTCACAATTAAAGTGTCCTTATCAACACTGTCCATGGGAACGTAATTTCCCTCACAAAGGGCCACCACCTTGCTGGATACGGCAATCACAGACTGCTCGCCTACTTCTTTTACGCTTTCTTTTATAATTTCTGTGATTTGGTCAGAGCTACCTTCAATCCTTTTGGTCTTTACGGCTTTTACTATCAATTACATCCTTCCTTCGCTGTTAAATTTTAAATTATTATACCCCAATTTTTAGTGGAATTAAAGCGTAAAATTTAAAAAGCGGATGAAATCATCCGCTTTTTTATTCCCTTTGCCTTTTATGATTGCCCGGTTGGTTTTAATTTGTGGTTTTAGCTTTGGATTTTTCCTTTCTTTTAACCCTTTCTTTGCTCTTTGTGAATATGCTTTGCATAACGATAAACGCGCAAAGTAGGGCTGCAACGATAATTCTTGTGTACCATGAATTGATGGTACCGTCTAAGCTTATGATGGTTTTAATGGTACCTTGGATTGTGGTGCCGAATAGGGAACCTAAAACATAGCCCACACCGCCTGTTAGGCTGGTACCGCCGATAACTGAAGACGCGATGGCGTCCATTTCCATGCCCATTGCGTGAAGGGTGTACCCTGAAAGCATGTAAATTGAGAAGGTAACGCCCGCAAGGGCTGACAAAAACCCGCTTAAGGTATAAACCGCAAGCTTTGTCCTCTTTACTGGAAGACCCATAAGAAGGGCGCTGGTTTCGCTTCCGCCGATAGCGTAGATGTTTCTGCCGAATTTAGTGTACTGCAAAACAAAGATTGAGATAATCAATACTATTATTGACAATAGCCCGATTGGGGAGATAAACCCGCCGGGAAGCTTTATCTGAAACCTTGCTATGGATTGGTACACCTTATTTGAAATATGGATGGTTTCTTCGTTTATAACCGCCGTCATTCCGCGGGCAAAGTACTGGCCTGCCAGCGTCACGATAAAGGGCTGCATATCAAAATAGGTGATAAAAGTTCCCTGAACCAAGCCAAACACAGCCCCCATTATAAGCATTAGTATCATAACAACAACGGGGTGAAGGGTGGTAAATTCCAAAAGGTATGCCGTTGCCATGCAGACTAACGCAACAACGGAACCTACGGAAATATCAATCCCGCCGATTAAAAGCACATATGTTATGCCCACTGCCAAAATCAATATGGTGGCGTTGTCAATGAAAATGTTGTAAAACACCTGGGGCTTTAACATGGGGGTATATCTAAAGGAAAATCCAAAGTATAGGGCCAAGAACAACACAAAGGTAATAACAAGAGGCATTGTTGGCGAACTTAGTGAAAATCTTCTTTTATTTTCCATGTTTATTTCCTCCTTGCCTCTTATAGTAGCACCAGTTTCCAAGTTCCTGCCTGCTTGGACTTCTGGAATTTAAACTCGTAAAAATACTCTTTGTTTGCCAGGTTTTCATCATCTGTGATTAATTTCATGTTGGTATGCACCCTCGCGGTGTCGCCGGTGATGGTAAGCCTGGTTTTTGTAATCTTAAGCTGTGCGGGGGTATCGGAGATAGCCGACAGCATTTCCATCAGTTTTTCATCTTTTACCGCAATCAGGTCAACATAGTCGTTAACCTCTTCCACATAGTTTTCGTGGTATAAGGACTTTAGCTTGTCAAAATCCCGCACATTTATAGCTTCCTCAAAGTCCAGCATAACCCGTTCAGGAATGGAGAAGGTGGGGTTTAATCTCGGGTTTATTGAAATCACAACAAAGAAAATGAGGATAACCAAAGCGCCCGCAAAGGCAAGGTTTCTTGTCCTTTTCATTCTCTTTGTCGCAAGGGATGTATCCCTTGAGAACGCCTTTTTCAAAATGGTGCGGAATGTTTCTGACTGGAATGTACAAATAATTATAACCACTATGGCTTTTACAACGGGCAAAACCGCAGGGGATACGTCTTTTGCGTACATTGTGGTGGTCAAGGCCTGAATGGTTAGTGCCCCGAGGACGCTTCCCATCAATGAAAACCTACCGCCGATTAGGGAGTTGCCCCCAAGAGCCACCGCCAAAATCGCGTCAAGTTCATAGTTTAGCCCCGCGTTATTCGCGTCAGCGGCCCTTATCATGGATGATAGCAAAATCCCTGAAATCCCCGCGCAAAGGCCTGAAAAGCCGTAAATTAGCCATGTAATGTTTGAGGATTTAATACCGGAGAACATACTTGCCTTCCGGTTTACACCGCTTGCTTCAATGAATAGCTGAAGGGAAGTGTTTTTGATAAACAAAAATACAATAACCACAAACACTAAAGCCACAAGAAAAGCGGTGGGAAATACTATTCCGGGAAAATTTGTCCCGATGTAGTAATAGGGTTTATAATATACGGTAATAATCTGCCCGCTTGTGATTAATTGTGCAATACCGCGGCCTGCGGTTAGCAAAATAAGGGTTGCGACTACAGGAGGTATATCAAGTTTTGTAACCAAAAACCCGTTAAACAATCCTAAAGCCGT
>JAAYMJ010000355.1 GCA_012521455.1 Clostridiaceae bacterium | reverse complement strand
TTCCTATTCTTTTTTTAAGCCTCCCAAAACGAGCTATTCGTTTTAGGAGGTTATTTATTGCAAATCTTTAGGAAAAGCAAATATTTTTAAAAATCTGATTTTCGGGGTGAGAATTTTGTTTACAAACCGCAAAGACCTTCTGGGGCTAAAAGATATGACCGCTGACGAAATTAACTACATACTAAACAGCGCCCAGACCATGAAGTACGTATTAGGGCAAAAATCAAAAAAGACGCCTCACTTAAGCGGGAAAAGCATTGTAACCCTCTTTTACGAAAATTCAACCCGCACAAGGGTATCCTTTGAGCTTGCGTCAAAGTATATGTCGGCAAATGTGGCAAATGTGTCCGTTGCCTCAAGCAGTGTCCAAAAAGGGGAAAACCTCATTGACACGGCAATTACCATTGACAAAATGGGAACGGACATAATTGTAATAAGGCACCCCCAATCAGGGGCGCCCCACTTGATTTCAAAATATGTAAAGGCAACGGTAGTAAACGCTGGCGATGGAATGAACGAACACCCCACCCAGGCGCTTTTGGACCTGTTTACCATAAAAGAAAAAAAGGGCAAGATTGAAGGTTTGAAAGTGGCTATAATTGGGGACATTGAACACAGCAGGGTGGCAAGGAGCAATATCTACGGCTTGACAAAACTGGGCGCGGAAGTTGCTGTAGGCGGCCCTGCCACATTAATGCCAAAACACATTGAAAAACTGGGGGTAAAAGTTTACCCAAGCATTCAGGAAGCGTTAATTGACGCGGATGTAATCATTAACTTAAGAATTCAGTTAGAAAGGCAAAAAGCGGGTCTTATTCCGTCTTTGCGGGAATATTCAAGGTTTTTCGGCCTTGATGAAAAAAGGCTTATCTTTGCAAAGCCTGACGCTTTAATACTTCACCCGGGCCCGGTTAACAGGGGCGTGGAAATTACCAGCGGGGTTAAAGAATGTGAGCAAAGCTTTATAGATGAGCAGGTCACCAACGGGGTGGCGGTGCGTATGGCGATTTTATATTTGTATACCAAAGGGGGGGCAGGAATTGAGAATATTAATTAAAGGGGGGCATGTTATAGACCCCAAAAACAGCATTGATGAAATTTTGGATGTTTACATTGAAGACGGGGTTATATCGGAAATAGGAAAGGACCTGGAATACGGCGGCCTTGACACGGAAGTAATCGACGCCAAAGGCATGGTTGTGTCCCCGGGGCTTATTGACATGCACTGCCATTTGAGGGACCCGGGCTTTGAATATAAGGAAGATATTGAGTCAGGGACAAAAAGCGCGGCAAAAGGCGGTTTTACAACCATAGCCTGCATGCCCAACACAAACCCTCCCATAGACAATAAAGCGGTGGTGGAATATATTTTTTCAAAGGCCAAAGACGCGGGATATGTAAATGTTTTCCCCATTGGCGCCATTACAAAGGGGCTAAAAGGGGAGGAATTGTCCGACATCGGGGAATTGAAATTTGCAGGCGTTGTGGGGATATCCGACGACGGAAACCCCGTATCATGCGCTCACCTTATGAAAAACGCGTTAAAATACGCGAATATGTTTGATTTGGCGGTAATCAGCCACTGCGAGGATTTAGACCTTGCGGGCGGCGGGGTGATGAATGAGGGCTTAATGAGCACATATTTAGGCTTAAAAGGTATCACAAAAGCCGCGGAAGAAGTAATGGTGGCCCGCGACATAATTATAGCCGAGCATGAAAACGCCAAAATCCATATTGCCCATGTTTCCACAAAAGGCTCTGTGGAATTAGTAAGGCAGGCAAAAAGGCGTGGGGTTATGGTAACTTGCGAAACCTGCCCCCACTACTTTTCGCTTACCGAGGATATGGTGGACGGGTATAACACCAACGCAAAGATGAACCCGCCCCTTAGGGAAGTTGAAGATGTCAACGCCATAAT
Source organism: Clostridiaceae bacterium (assembly GCA_012521455.1). GTDB lineage: Bacteria > Bacillota > Clostridia > UMGS1883 > JAAYMJ01 > JAAYMJ01. The sequence continues at coordinate 4,053 of JAAYMJ010000355.1, read as the reverse complement.
CGAAGGGTTAAAAGACGGCACAATTGATGTAATTGCCACGGACCACGCGCCGCACCATATTGATGAGAAAAACGTGGAATTTGATAAGGCAAAATGCGGGATAGTGGGCTTTGAAACCGCCCTTGCGGTGGGCATTACCTATTTAGTGGGCAAAGGGCACCTCACTTTATCGGAATTAATCAAAAAAATGACCGTAAACCCTGCAAATATACTTGGCTTAAACAAGGGAAGCCTTGCCATAGGCGCAAAAGCGGACATAACAATTTTTGACCCTGATGAGGAATATGTGGTGGATGTGAACCAATTTATGTCAAAGGGCAAAAACTCGCCCTACCACAATTTTAAATTAAAGGGAAAGGTTTATTATACAATTGTAAATGGTAAAATAGTGGTTAGGGATTCAATGCTTATGTAAAAAAATGTGCAAAGGAGAAAGGCTATGGACAGGCTTATAGAAAAGGTAATAAAAAAAGATAACCCCACATGTTTAGGGCTTGACCCGAATTTGGAGTTTATACCTTGCTTTATAAAGGATAAGGCTTATAAAGAATTTGGCAAAACCTTGGAAGGGGCGGCATGGGCAATTTTTGAGTTTAACAAAGGCTTAATTGACGCCCTTTATGAACACATTGCGGTGGTGAAGCTTCAGTCCGCTTATTATGAAATGTACGGAATACCTGGGATAATTGCATTGGATAAAACTTTAAAATACGCAAAGGAAAAAGGCCTTTACGTGATTTTTGACGGCAAGCGGAACGACATCGGGACCACTGCGACGGCTTACGCTAAAGCATACATAGGCCAGACCGACATTGACGGGGAAAAGGTGAGGGCAATTGAAGCTGACGCTATAACCGTAAACCCCTACTTGGGCTCCGACGGCATACAGCCCTTTGTATTTGAGGCAAACCTAAATAAAAATGCCATATTTGTGCTGGTTAAAACCTCAAATAAATCTTCAGGGGAATTTCAGGACTTGGTTGTTGAGGACAAATTCGTGTATGAAATAGTTGCGGAAAAGGTGGCGGAATTAAGCACCCAATCCATAGGAAGATACAACTATTCAAACGTGGGCTGCGTGGTTGGGGCCACATACCCCGAGCAGGCAAAAAGGTTAAGACAGATTATGCCCTATACATACTTTTTAGTCCCGGGCTATGGCGCGCAAGGCGGAAAGGCTGAGGACGTGGCGGTATGCTTTGACAAAAACGGCCTTGGCGCGATTGTAAATTCCTCAAGGGGGATTATGTACGCGTACAAAAAGAGCAAATTCGGTGAAGAAGCTTATCAGGAAGCCGCAATAAACGAGGTCAAAAAAATGAGGGACGAGATAAAACAGGAACTTCTCAGGAAAAATACCACATAAAGCGGGGGTTTTTATGCTAAAGAAAGCGCATATAACAAAACTTATAAAAAAAGAAGAAATCGCAAAGGATACCTTTGACTTTTATGTAGAGGCCCCACAAATCGCGAAGGCCGCAAGCCCGGGGCAGTTTATCCATGTAAAATGCGGCGATGGCACTTTTTTAAGAAGGCCCATAAGCATTTGCGACACAGAGGGCGATATTTTAAGATTTATTTTTCAAATCCGCGGGAAGGGCACCGCGGAGCTTGCCCAAAAAGAGGTTGGGGATTATATTGACATTTTAGGCCCCTTGGGGCAGGGGTTTAAAATAAAGGACAAAAAGGCCTTTTTGGTTGGCGGTGGGATTGGGATATACCCCCTTTTAATGCTGGCAAAAAAATTAAAGGACCCCAAAATCTTTTTGGGTTTCAGGACAAAGGATTTGGTAACATTGGAAGAGGATTTTAAAAAGTGGGGGCAAGTTATAATCTCAACCGACGACGGCTCATATGGGCGTAAAGGTTTTAGCATTGACGCGGTAAAAGAAATGATAGATGAGTGTGAAATAATCTATGCCTGCGGCCCAATACCTATGCTAAAAGCCCTAAAGAATTTGGCGGAAGACAGGGGCATTGAATGCCAGATTTCGCTTGAGCAGCGGATGGGCTGCGGGGTCGGGGCATGCCTTTCATGCGTGTGCAAAACCGTGCGTGGTTATGATAAAATCTGCCAAAGAGGGCCCGTATTTGACTCCTCGGAGGTGATATTCGATGACTAATTTATCCGTAAATTTCTGCGGCGTAAACTTTAAAAACCCTGTTGTTTCCGTAAGCGGAACTTTTAATTTCGGGTTGGAGTACGGGATGTATTTTGACCTAAACCAGCTTGGCGGGATTACGGTAAAGGGCTTAACGCTAAAACCGCGGCTGGGTAACCCGCCGCCTAGGATTGCCGAGACCCCTTGCGGCATTTTAAACAGCATAGGGCTTCAAAACCCCGGGGTTGAGGCGTTTTTAAAAAATGAACTGCCAATGATAAGGAAATATAACACCAATATTATTGCTAATATCGCGGGAAACACCATTGAGGAATACTGCGAAATGGCAAAGATACTATCAGAAAGCGGTGTAGACTTAATTGAGATGAACATATCCTGTCCCAATGTAAAAGAGGGCGGGGTGCATTTTGGAACCGACCCCAAAATGGTAGCCAAAATCACGTCAAAGGTGAAAAAGTACTGCAAAAAGCCTTTGATTGTAAAGCTTTCCCCAAATGTTTCAGATATAAAAGCAATCGCGAAAGCTGCGGAAGAAAACGGCGCTGACGCCCTATCCCTTATAAATACCATTTTGGGCATGCGCATTGATATAAACACCAAAAGGCCCATTTTAAGAAATAACGTGGGAGGGCTTTCAGGCCCAGCAATAAAGCCTGTGGCGGTAAGGATGGTCTATGAAGCAAAGCAGTCGGTGTCTATTCCCATAATCGGCATGGGCGGCATAATGTGCGGCGACGACGCGGTGGAATTCATGCTGGCGGGGGCAACGCTGGTCGGGGTTGGAACCGCAAGTTTTATAAACCCGACCGCTTGCGTGGATGTGATTGACGGAATTAAAAAGTATATGGAAAAGCATAATATCAATGACGTAAATTCATTAACCGGGGGTGTAATTGCATATTGAAAACAATTGTGTATTTAGTCCGCCACGCGGAGGCGGAAGGGAATATAAGCCGCAGGTTTCACGGCCAGTTTGACTCAAATTTAACCGAGAACGGATTAAGGCAGGCGCTGCTTTTGGCAAAGCGCTTTGAAAATGAAAAGGTTGATATCATTTATTCCAGCGACTTAAAGCGGGCGTATGACACCGCAAAAGCGGTGGCGGAAGTAAAAGGGCTTCCTGTGATTACTGATAAGAAACTGAGGGAGTTTTCAGGGGGGCTTTGGGAAGACGTTGAATGGGACGAACTTCCAAAGAGGTTTCCCGAAAGTTTTACCGCGTGGGAAAAGGAGCCCCACACCGCCCAAATACCCGGCGGGGAGTCAATGATTGAACTTCAGGACAGAATAAAGGCGGCCTTTTACGATATAGTTTCAAAAAATGAAGGGAAAAACATCGCGATTTTTACCCATGGGACCGCAATCAAGGTATTGTTCTGCCATTTTCACGGTATTCCCATAAAAAACTGGGACAAGCTCCCGTGGCAGGACAACACCGCGGTGTCATTGGTTGAGGTAGCAGGAAACACGGTAAAAATCATATATGAAGGGGACAATTCCCATCTTGGGGAATACAGCACTTTAGCTAAACAGGACTGGTGGAAAAAAGCAATAGATAAAAGCTAAAAAGGAGGAAAAAATGATTAGCAGGGAAAGAGTATTGGAAATCCTCAAAGAGGCGGATGTTTTACTGGAAGGCCATTTTCTCCTCACATCGGGGCGCCACAGCGGTAAATACCTTCAGTGCGCGAAAATTTTTCAATACACAAAATATTCGGAGGAATTGTGCGCGGCGCTGGCTGAAATGTTCAGGGACAAAAATATTGACGTTGTTATCGGCCCCGCGCTTGGCGCGGTTTTAATGAGCTATGAAGTTAGCAGGCATTTGGGCGTAAAAAACATATTCGCCGAGCGGGAAGAGGGGAAATTTACCCTAAGGAGGGGCTTTTCCATTGAAAAGGGCCAAAAAGTACTTGTGGTAGAGGATGTT